>NZ_JADYXF010000089.1:0-5602 GCF_015864385.1 Pseudoalteromonas sp. SWXJZ94C | reverse complement strand
AAATGGGATACATGATAATAAAATAAAGGCATCAATTTTGATGTTTATACATTAGCTCGTCTTGACTTCAGGGGAGCATCCATATATGTCTTTGTTATTCTTTCTATAATTGTGGGGATCCCTCAGGATTTGACCCCATTGGCTTTTAGACCCCATTGGCTTTTACAAGTTTCTCAATTGCATAACTATATCTGTCATTACATTCTTTTCTCCAAGCTCAGATAAAAAATTATGTTGTTCAATAATTTTAACCTTTTGTAAGTTTTCTAGCTTATTAGCACCACCTAATGCCAATGCTGGTACAAATGTATACATTTCATCAGCTTCTAGGGCACCAAGTTTATCTAATGCTCTTTCAAATAAAGGTAGATCATCTAAATCTTTCTCCTCCATATGAGTCTTAGACATTGAGGCAAAAAATAAATCAATAATTCGATCTGAACCTCTGGTGTTAAGATTATCGGTATTATCTGAAGGTAAAAGCATACCGTAGAGAGGGTTTATTTTTAAGCTAAGGCCTGAACTCTCTCCCCAAACAAATAAGCGACCAAAAGCACTCCGCCCTATTACATAATATTTATCAAGCCCTTTTCTCTCTCTTTCCTCAAACTCTGTGCCATGTATCCAACTCTGTAAGATATCACTATAATCTGCTGGATCGACGAGCCAAAAAATACCATTTCCCCAACCACAAAAGCCATAACTCTGCCAGTACTCGATTAGACGGTCGGGTAATTTACTTTTAAAAAAGCTAAGAGACTCATCGCTTGGTTTTCGTTGTTTAACCGCAGGTCCGAAACCAGCATAATTATAGAAGTTATCAAAAAAATTGTTCATTATTTACACCTGTGTAAGTTTACATTCATGTAAGTATTTGGGCCCATATCTTTTAATGCATTATTAGCCTGTACATCCATAGCTAACACTCTACTTAATTTTTCTTTTTCACCTAATGCATTAATTCCCTTATTCTTCCATTGCGAGCCAATGGATTTATTAACACCTGCATCTCCTAATACTTCAACTATGTCATTTCCTCCCGCAATCATATCAGGATTATGTAAAGCATTAAGTGTTTTCATTTTGCTTTCTGCCATTTCAGTAGCTAGTTTTTCTGCTTTTTCACCAAAAATATTATCATTAGCTAATTCATCAATGTACTCTATTATTGCGTTATCTTTAAAGTCATCTCTAGCTTTTTTCTGTGCAGCACCAGTTCCTTTTCGCTTAATATTTTTATAAGATTCACGGTTATCTAAATACTCTTTCACCGTCATCTTGTTAATACCATCTTGTTGACCTTGTAATTGATCATCATATTCCTGAACTGAGCCCTTTTTATTTTTCTTAAAACAAGCAACCTTGTGAAGTTCCATCCTCCGAGCTACTTTTTTCGCTCCTTGAGTAACTGTTGTTTTTGCGGCATCTGCCATATTATCTAATTTTTTAACTACGGGATCCAACACTTTATCTGCGGCTTTCCCTGGTACTAAAGCAATCGCAACAGCTGCTGCACCCGCTGCTGTTGGACCCGTATCAATCATTTCCCCTACTGCTTCCGCAGCATCAGCTAATCCTTCAACTAACCATTCTATCGGGAAAATACTTACTGGTTTTAAACCTTCCTCTTGCGGTATTGAATTCAGATTATCCTTAATTTCCTTAGGCGTTAATTGACCATCTTGAGCTGCTTTAAATAATTTTTCAGATAGTTTTGGACTTATGCACCCAGAAGCGACTCTTGTATCTAACGCTTCTTTTAAGCTCTTTTCACCCTCTTCACACAGCAACCCAAACGGGTCAACCCAATTTACCGGATTAGGCGCATATTGATAATGGTTTATGCCACCCACTAACCCTATTGGATCTTGGTTTATAAAACGCTGCTGTTTTGGGCTGTAATAGCGGTAGCGATTATAATGCAGACCGCTCTCTTCATCTAAATATTGCCCTTGAAAACGAATTGGCTGAGTAAAGGTATTATTTACAGTTGATTCAGCTTCTAGTTTTGGCTCTTCATAACCATATGCATCGGCTTGGTTTTCCCACACTACTTGTGCGCTGTTGTTGGTAACAAAACGCGGCGTGTTAAGTTGATCTAGGTGGTAGTAATATACTTCACCTTTTTTAATAAGCACTAATGGATGAAATTGATTTGGCAGGTTTATATACCACGTATATTCACCGTGTTGGCATTCGCCGATTAACTGGTCGTTATCCCAAATGTAGTCAATTTTACCGTGCTCGGTGTGCTTGGCGATACGTCGACCAAGTGGGTCGTAATCGTATTGGGTGAGCGTGCCGTTATTGTTAAAACAGCTTAATTGGTTAAATGCATTGTATTCACGAAGGGTTTTAATGCCTTTGCCAGTTTCGCGTATTTGGTTACCAAATTCGTCGTAATCAAAGTCGCTGTCGCCAAATTGCGTTAAACGGTCGGCTTCGGTTGCGCTGTTTTTAATGGTGTTGTGTGCATTAAAACTACTTGTTTCAATGTCAGCTTTATTACTATTTGGCGCTAAATCGCTGTATTCGTTATGCGTGGCGCGCGTTAAATCAATAGAAGGTTTCGCATCAATATCGTTGTTATTTGCAGCTTCACTTGCTGTGCTGTGCTGTGCTTTGATGTGCTCACTGCTTAATGCATTACTCGTTTTTGTATCGCTAGTCCCTTCGATTGCGCTTGATTGCACCGTTTGAGTTTGAGGGTTGCCAAAACTGTCCCATTGGTATTGGTTAGTAGTATCAACGTGTGGGCCTGACAATGTTTGTTGTATTAACTGCCCAATGCTGTTGTACTCAAAATTTATATTATGGCTGCTTACGCCTTTGTTTTTACGAGCAATGAGCTGGTTTACGCTGTCGTACTTGTATGTAACTAAATTAAGCAAGACAGGCACCTTAATTGAACAAGCAAAGCTATCCCAATTAAGATGGGTGTCACGTTAATTTTGTCTCTGATTATTTGTTATTTGAATCGTCTAAATCAATCTCAGTACCAAATGGCACCATTAATGTTTTCTCTACCATCTGCTCTACTTTTTCGTCATTTAATCTCGATAACGAATAAAATAGTTCTTGATTAACGTGTTTTGGGGTAGAGCCTTCATCTTTATCAAATGCTAAAAATGGATTGCTATCGCATACTTCTGATATTTTAAAGTTGGGTAAACTATCAACGTATGGCTTTAAATCTTTAAAACTATACAGATCTTTCAAAGAAGCAAGGTCGTCGTACTCTTCTTTATCTTCAGGAAAGTCAAATAAAAATACTCCCTGAGTTGGCAAGGAATATTTCTCACAACAAAGTTCACAGTACCAAGTCAGAGTATAATGTTCAGCACTGATACCAATAATATATGGTTTTGGAATTATTTCGGTTTCTTTATTAATAAAATCATGTAAATGACTACACACTTTTTCATTTGAATTAATAGTAAAATTTAATTTTTTGCTCGGTTTCATCTGCGACTTCCAAGTTTTAAGCCTAATAAAAACGTTATTAGACTTAATTATAATACTCGTAAGATACTCTACGTATTTATTAATATTACGTTAAAACTCAGTCAAACTTAGGACGAAGTTTCTCTCTCATTTCGAACATATTACTAGGTGTAATAGCCCACCGTTTTGGATCATCAAATTCAAAATCTATTTTAAAACGCTTCGTTTCATTTTCCATTTGAAATAATAGTTGATTGAACTTTTCACCGCATTGCTGATAAATATCTTCTCTTAATTGCTCTAAAGTATTATCTAATAGCAATTGTTCATCTTCAATTGAAGCTGCGGCAGGTGTTATCTCTTCACCATCATATAAAAAGCCGGAGTTAGAAGTACACCCCTCGCCAAACTCAAAAACAAAAGTAACTTCCTTCCACTCATAGTCAATAAGATCAGAACAGCGCAAAAATAATTGCGCAATATCCATTAGTACTTCATCTTTTATATTCACATTTAACCTCTACATTTTTTTAATTACTTCTTTTGGGACTCGCACATAAGTTTGCCCATTTTGGTTATTAAACTTATGACGTTTTTTATATACCCTTTTTTTACTTTTAGGATCAAATACTTCATATTCACTAATTACATCAGTAGGTCGAGCTGATCCAGGGGGCTCAAGCGAAACCTTTAGTTTGACCTCATATCCAGCTTCGGTCCAATCTGCCCACTCATTTTCCATCGACTTATAACTACCTCGATTAAAGTTAGAGTTTTGTGGAAATAAGTTTTTCTCTCCTTGATCACTCATAAAGCGATGGCCAACTAAATGACCGCCATCATCATCAGCTAACCTAGCCTCACCACCAGCTTCACTTTGTGCTTTTTTCTCTTTAGATGAGCGCTTACCATGATAAGTAGATTTTAACGTTGCCTCAACTGAAATAGGCCTACCTTTACTATCAATCTTCCAAGTTGCTTTGTTATCTTCAAACTCTTCCACAACTTCAGAAATCTCTTCTTCGCCAATTTTCCCATTCATCATATCACGTGTAAATTTACGGACTGATTTATCTCGAATAGAGGAACTCTTTGGCGTACCTTCTATCCCACCAGCCTCCAATACATCGAAAACATGCGTTAGGCAGCTTTGAGTAGCAGCATCATATAAAGGAGTTTGTAAATTATCAGGATCACCATCAGCAGCATCAAGAGCTATTTCACTATTGAGCATTAGCTGTCTTTGTAAATCAATCGCAGCAATCGCATTTGGTAGTTTTATCGTAGCTTTTTCTATTAATTTGCCAGCAAAATCATCCTCTTCATCGTAGCTATCAATAAGAGTTCTACTACTAATACCATTATCATCAGTTCCACCTAGTTGATGAGTTTTAGTAACCTCAAATTTAGTTTTTATCTGAATAGCAAAATGAGTATCTTTGCCACGACCTATTCTTAGGACAGTCGCTATCCCTTCCTTACAACTCAACCCAAACGGATCCACCCAATTAACCGGATTAGGCGCATATTGATAATGATTTATCCCACCCACAAGGCCAATCGGATCTTGGTTTATAAACCGTTGTTGTTTGGGGCTGTAGTAGCGGTAGCGGTTGTAATGTAAGCCGCTCTCTTCATCTAAATATTGCCCTTGAAAACGGATTGGCTGAGTGAAGCTATTTTCTTTATTAAAGTCAGCATCTGCTTCTGGCTCTTCATAACCATACACATCGGCTTGGTTTTCCCACACGACTTGTGCGCTGTTGTTGGTAACAAAGCGTGGCGTGTTAAGTTGGTCTAGGTGATAGTAGTAAACTTCACCTTTTTTAATCAGTGCTACTGGGTGAAATTGGTTTGGTAGGTTTATATACCACGTATATTCACCGTGTTGGCATTCGCCGATTAGCTGGTCGTTATCCCAAATGTAGTCAATTTTGCCGTGTTCAGTATGCTTGGCTATACGTCGACCAAGCGGGTCGTAATCGTATTGGGTGAGCGTGCCATTATTGTTAAAACAGCTTAATTGGTTAAATGCATTGTATTCACGAAGGGTTTTAATGCCTTTGCCGGTTTCGCGGGAAAATTAAACCAGACAGCCACTCTAATTGAACAAATAAAACTGTGCTATAAAATTTAATTTTTAGGTTAAGAATATATC
>NZ_JADYXF010000088.1:0-5828 GCF_015864385.1 Pseudoalteromonas sp. SWXJZ94C | reverse complement strand
AACTATCATTTTTTTGTCAAAATATGCACGAAGAGCGAACCCAAAAAGAGATAAAGAAAAAGGACGATTAAAATGCGGCCTGAATCCAATTATCTCTTAATGTCTAACCTATGAATCGTTATTAGTTAACGCTTAAAGTATTTAAAGGTGGCATATGCCACCTTTTTTAATGCCTAAATTTTAACTTTACTGTGGCTATAGTTGTTTTACTTCAATGGTACTAGGGCTCTTATTTAAAACATGGGCTACGCGTTGGCTAAGCTCTGGCAGTACGTCATGTTCAAACCATGAATTTTTTTTAAGCCAAATATTATTACGCGGGCTTGGGTGCGGAAGTACCAAATAGTGTGGCCAATACTCACGCCACGATTTTACTAACTCAGTTAATGGTAACTTTTTTGTTTGTGGTAAGTGGTAGGCTTGTGCATATTTACCTAAAATTATAGTTAGTTCGATGTTTGGTAATGCAGCTAATAATTGTTCACGCCAAGCGGGTGCGCACTCTTTACGTGGTGGTAAATCGCCTGACTTCCCTTTTCCAGGATAACAAAATCCCATAGGTAAAATGGCGATATTATTGGCGTTGTAAAACTCACTACTTGTAAGCCCTAGCCAATCACGTAAGCGATTACCGCTTGCATCGTTAAACGGTATACCCGTTTCATGCACTTTAGTGCCAGGTGCTTGACCTGCAATTAAAATACGTGCATTTGGGTTAAATTGTATTACAGGGCGAGCGCCTAAAGGTAAGTGAGGTTCGCAGATCACGCATTTACTAACTTGCTCTATTAATTGGCTCGTATTCATTTACTTTTGACCTTAAATGCTTAAAAAACACTCTTTTTGGCTGTTTATGCTTAATGAGTTGGTAAAAAATCGGTTTATTTTATCTAAAACAGCGATTAGTTAGTAAAATCCTGATCTTTAAGCCTCAATTCCCTACAGCCCTTATAGTTCCTAGTGTTCTTTCGCCCATACCGCAAATTCGTTACCACTTGGTTCTGCAAAGTGAAACCGACAACCGCCAGGAAACTCAAAAATAGGTTTTAATATTACTCCGCCAAATGCCTCTACTTTTTTAAAGGTTGCGTGTATGTCGTCGCTATAAAAAATAAGTAATGCTGCCCCGTGCTGAGTTAGTGATTTTAATGGAGCCTGAAAAATCCCACCATCTAACCCCTGCCCGCTAAACGCCGTGTACTCTGGACCATAGTCGGTAAATTGCCAATTAAATACATGGCTAAAAAAAACTTTTGTAGCCACTAAGTCGCATGCCGCAAATTCTACATAATTTAGTTTTTCGTGATCGCTCATCGTTATATTTGCCCTGTATTTTATATATTGAGTAACCTTAAATCTTATAGTTATGTGGATCAATACATTGATTTTATTTGGGATCATTATTTTACTAAGTAGTTATGCACAATGATCGATAAACCTAAATATCACAAATGAGAATAGCTATCTTTTGTATTTATAAACTATATAATAATGCCTCATTTTTACCCTCGGCGTTTATAAGGGATTAATTTATTATGCAGGCACAACCGCTTAGTGCACAGCTTTCGCAATTATTTAAAGAGCCTTCAAAGCTTAAATATCGTTTTTCGGTGTTTATGCGTTTTTTAATTGCCATTGTAGGTGGATATTGTTTTACGGCTATAACAACTGCTTTGCTTAGCCTTGTATTGCCTCTAGCCAAGCAAGATGCAGTGCTACTGTGTGTATCAGTTAGTATTTTAATTTACTCAATTGTGTTTATTTTAGCTTTTACGGTTAGATCATTAAAAACTGTTTGGATCAGTATTTTACTAGCTATAGTAACTCAGCTTTTATTACTTGCCATGTTAAAGGATTGGGTATGAAAGACAGCTTTTTTAGATCGATGACTTGGTTACACACTTGGGTAGGGTTACTCGTTTGTTGGTTATTATATTTAATATTTTTTGCAGGAACTCTTAGCTTTTTTAGAGATGAAATAACGTTATGGAATCAACCTGCCATACATAATATACAAGCCCAAACACAGCGTATAGAAGCGCAAAAACAACAAATAATTACAGGATTTGATTACTTAGCTAGTCACGGAGCTAACTCACCAAGCTGGCGTATTACATTACCTGAGCAGCGTATTCCTTATTTAATCTATGGTTATGCAAAACCAAAAGAGCCAGGTCAGCGCCGCAGTCAGTTTAAAAACACACAGCTAAACCCTAATACTATGCAAGAGCTCGAGCCCTTTGTAGATACTAAAGGCGGTAACTTTTTTTACCGGTTGCATTATGATTTACATTATATGGATGCAATAACGGCGCGCTGGATTGTATGTTTTGCTAGCTTTTTTATGCTGATTGCCATTATTTCGGGCGTGGTTATTCATAAGCGTATTTTTAAAGATATGTTTAGCTTTAGACGCAACAAAGGCAGCCGTACATGGTTAGATGCCCATAACTTAAGCTCTGTGCTTGCCCTTCCTTTTCATTTAATGATTACTTACACGGGCATTATTACGCTTATATTTATGTTGTTCCCTTACCCTGCAGAAATGACCTACGATAAGGGTATGCGTGGCTTTTTTAATGATGTAACGCCTCGCAACACCATGACCGATAAAGCCAAAGGCGAATCGTCAATGGTGCCGATTCAAAATATTTTAGATCAGGTTTATACTAAGTGGCCACATGCAGATATTACCCGCGTACAAGTTAACCAACCAAATATGGCAGCTTCAACAATTACCGTATTGGTAAGCGCAGGTAAAACACTACGTGACCAAGCACCACGCTTAATATTTAGTGGTGCTACAGGACAAATGGTCGCTAAAACTGGTGACGAACTAACTAGCAGCAAAGCGCTTTACGAGTCGCTTAATTCAATGCATACGGGGCGTTTAGCTACGTGGTTGTTGCGCTGGTTATACGTATTAGGCGGTATTGCAGGCTGTGTAATGATTGGCTCTGGTTGTATTATGTGGGCTAAACGAATTCGCGAGCGAACTAAAAATAACGTTAAACCGTCGTTTGGTTTAAAACTAGTTGAAGGGTTAAATCTAGCCACTATTATGGGGCTCCCGCTGGCAACGTGTGCATTTTTTATTGCTAACAGACTACTTAGCCCAACTACCGCAGAGCGCGCAGATAAAGAAATACTCGCCTTCTTTTTAACATGGCTAGCAGTTGCTCTTGTAGCACTTATAAAGCGCGATACACTGCAATGGCGAGTTATGGCAGCTATAAATGCTGTTGCATGTTTAAGCGTACCAGTTATTAATGCGCTTACAACTAACGGTAATATAGTTAGCTATTTGATGCAAAAACAATGGGCTTTATTTACTTTTGATGCACTGTTTTTACTGTTTAGTATATTATTTTTTATACAAACCGAAAAATTACGTACTGCTAAAAGCAACTCAAAAACAATCAGCCCTAGCCAATCTAATAATCTTAAAAGGGAGAAACCATGATTGATTTACTTGGTTTTTCCCTGTGTTTGTTCAGTTTTAACTGTTTTGCGCTGGCTAAGTTTAACCACTTTAAAGGCGTATTTAAAAAACGCCCTACAGAACCCCAATGTAAAAAGCTGTTATTAGCCGCTTGGATCAGTATTTTACTAAGCTTAGTGCTTTTTGTAGCCACTCAAGGAGGGTATGGAGCATTACTGTTTTGTGGTTTTATGAGCCTAAGTGTCTTAATTATAATGATTTTTTATAATTTTTTAATTAGTTATGTAAAAATACTAAGTATTATAAATATAGCGATAATTGCACTAACAGGGCTTTTTGTTGGTTTAAACTAGGCTTAGTTAGTAAAAGCGTGATCCGTTGTTTTTCCATATACTAGGTAAAAAAATGGCAAGCTATATAGCTTGCCAACAATAGGGGATATTTAGTGTTTCTAATACTTACTGTCTACGGCAAGTACACTTAACATAACCATAGTATATTTAAGTTACTTTACAGTGAGGTGATACTTTTATTACAGCTGTAAAGGGGCTTTACACTGTTTATTGCTCAACCCAAATAATTTGATCGGTAGCAAAGCCAAGCTCTTTTGCTTTAGTTAAAAAGTGCTCTTTAAGCTCTTTACTAACCGTTGGTGTACGCGACAAAAACCACAAGTAATCTTTGTTGTAACTGGTTATAAATGCATATTGATAATCGGGTTGGTCAAGCTCAAAAATAACGTAAGCGCCATAAAACGGACCAAAAAACGACACTTTAAAATGACCTGTATTAGTGTTTTCAACAAACTTGGCTAAGCCTTCTGCGTCATCCCATTTTTTATCATCAGTTAGGTAACCTTTATTGAGTACCTTTACTGTGCCGTCGTCGTTGATAGAGTACGTTGCAGTAACTTGCTCCATCCCTTCTTCAAACGAGTGGTTAAGGCGAGCTATTTCGTACCACTTGCCCTTATACTTTTGTATATCAAAGTTTTTAACGGGTGTTATTCCCTCAGGAGGGCTGGTACATGCACTAAGAAAAAATAACCCTGTAATAAGTAAACCGTATTTAATAGCCTTCATGTAAGCTCCTTTTTTAATTACATAAATCGTACGTATTATCTAAATATAGATGGATATAAAGTTTGCTAGCCGATTAAAAAAAATTGCTATAGGATCGTATTAATTCTAAAGCAATAAAAATGACCATAGCATGAAAATTTGGGTAGATGCAGACGCGTGTCCTGTCGTTATAAAAGAAATACTTTTTAGGGCAGCAGAGCGTATGAAAATCGACACTATTTTAGTGGCTAATCACGCAATGCGTATTCCGCCGTCAAAATACATAAGCCGGGTTCAAGTATCGTCAGGCTTTGATGTAGCCGATGACGAAATAGTAAAACGTATTGAAAAAGGCGATTTAGTTATTACTGGCGATATACCGCTGGCGAGTGAAGTAATTGATAACGGTGGGCAAGCACTCAACCCGCGTGGCGAGCTTTATACTACTGAGAATATTCGCTCAATACTTAACGTACGCGACTTTATGGATACCATGCGCTCAAGTGGCGTAGAAATGAGTGGTGGACCGCCTCCGCTTAGCCAAACCGACCGTCAAAACTTTGCAAATAACCTTGATCGAATTTTAGCTCAAAACAAGGCTAACTAGTTTGAATACCCAATTAGTTGGCTTAGGCGATATGCAATTTAGCGTTGCTGTGTATGTAGCAAAAGCACCGCCAATGCCGTTTTTTGAAACACTTCAATGCCTTGAACCGGTTATAAATGAACAAATAAATACCATAAACCAGCACTGCGGTAATGGTTGGCGCAAAGTATTTAACGTGTACGCCAAAGTATTGTTTGCTCTACCAAGTGAGTATTACTCATTTGCTAAACAAGCGCCTACTTGGCAGCAATATCGCGATGAGTTTTTACTGCAAAAAAGTAGTAAAACCGCCCTGCTATTTAGCGCGCCTAATATTACTGTTACTTGTACAGATAAAGCTTCAAATAATAAAAACCAGCTACACATAATTGCTGGGCGTACGCACGCTAAAAGCTTACTCCAACAAGGTAAGCTTAATGCGAAATTTGAGTGGCTCGACGACGAATTTGCAATAGATATAGCCAACAATATTATAGTATGCCCGTATTTTGATTACAGGCAGCTAAGTAATATAAAAATAGCTAGGCTTAGCGAGCTAGTTGCACAACTAAAAAATAGTTAAAAGTAACTAAATGCACACGTACTAAACAAAGGTAGTGGTGCTTCATAGGTTAGACATTAAGAGATAATTGGATTCAGGCCGCATTTTAATCGTCCTTTTTCTTTATCTCTTTTTGGGTTCGCTCTTCGTGCATATTTTGACAAAAAACTGATAGTT
>NZ_JADYXF010000087.1:0-6216 GCF_015864385.1 Pseudoalteromonas sp. SWXJZ94C | reverse complement strand
ATTTAAAACCGAAGTTTTATTTAACTCTCTAAGTAGTTCCTGCCTTGCTATGCTTCGGCGTTTCCCGTCTCAGTGGGGTCGCATTATAGGGATAAACGAGTGAGGGTCAATACTTTATTTCAGCTTTTTGACAATTAAATGAATTTAGTATAAAAGCTATACAAATAAAGGGCTGCATAGGGTTTTATGCTCAAAAATCAGGCTGCATTTACAACAATAACGGTATTAAGCTATCTCTTCGTTTAAAAGCTCAATACCGTTATGCAATGTACGTTATAAACAACAAGAACAGTTGCGTTTATTTTTAGGCATTTTTCCTATACCTGGATTAAATGTATTAGTTGGATCTAGGCTTTTATAGAAATTTTGTAAATCAGGTTCAGCTTCGTATAAGTGTCCTACATTATGTTCAGCAGGATACTTAGCTCCTCTTTCATTAAGTAACTTCAGCATTTGCTTTTTAATAAGCTTGGCATCAGTTCCTTTTTTTAATATGTAGTCTTGATGAAAAACATAACAGAAGAAATGACCATAATAGAGTTTCTTTTCTATATGTTGGGAAATTTCGTTTGGTAGCGTTTCTAGCCAGTCGAGTTCGTTACGCGGAATAGCTATATCGAGCGCCAATATTTCGCCCACTTTTTTTTCATGAATAACTTCGTACCTTAGTGCAGCACCCGCAGCTGCAAAGCGATGTAAAAAAGCACTTTCTGACTCTTCCTTATTACACGTAAAATAGTTACCTGTATTTGATGCTTCAAAAAATGGCTTTAAAAAAGTTTGCGCTTCTTCTATACCATCATCACTCATTTTCATTATTAGGTGATGTTCATACTTATCTCTGTATTCGAGCATTCTTTTAGGTAAATGCTGAGGGAACACTTTAGCTATGAGCTGCATTGCTTTGTCGGTAAAGTGCTTTGGTACCCATGACAACTTATTAAGTCTTGAATCTATACGTCCTTTTATAGAAAACAATCTAGGTAATGCATCCGTCCCTAAGTGTTTAATGCTTAAAAAGGTATCTTTGCCATATTTAGCAGATACATCAAATATATCTCGATGCATATACTCGCCAACTTCAGGGGTGTTTTTAAACGTTAATAAGATTTGCTTTCTTAACTGAGCAAGCTCACTAACACTATTACTACCTATATAGAAGGTTTGCTCTTTTTCAGCTGTTGGATAGGTATCAAGACGTACTGCAAATACTGCAAGTTTACCTGCACAGCCACTAGCTTCATAAAGTCTTCGCTTATCGGCATTAAAACGACTTGGCGTACTAGCGTTAACATCTTTTACTCTTGCTATATATTCTCTATCGGATGCAAGCTTGTCGCTTACTGGTAATTTTGTTTTATCAAAATTGCCTGTTTGTAAGTTAGTTAGTATTTCTTCTGGGGAATTACCAAGCTCTACTTCAAGGTGATTAACGAGTATGAGCTCACCGTGTTCGTTTATTTGTGCAAATAAAGCAAGCTCAGTATAAGCAGGACCTCTTTTAACAAGTGCTCCACCAGAGTTATTAGAAACACCACCAATAATAGATGCACCTAAGGTAGAGGAACCAATTATAGAGTGAGGCGCTCTATTTACAGTATTAAGCTGGCTTTGAAGTTGATGCAAGGTAGCACCTGGTAAACTAATAACCTGCTCGTTATTATTAACCAAAAATAGTTGATCCATCGCTAATGTATTAATAACCACAACGGGTCTATCGTAATCATTCCCACTTGGGGTCGATCCTTCTGTTAACCCCGTTTTTGCTGCTTGCATTATTATAATGCAGTTGCCCTCAACGCAAACCTCTAAACTGCGCCAAATTTCCAATAAGCTTTGCGGAAACAAAACCGCTAAAGCGCTTCCGCCACCAGAACGCCAGCCCATTCTATAGTGCTCATTTTTTTCTGGATCAGCCTGTAAATTATTCGCACCAAGTATATTGGTTAGTTTAGCTAAAACTTGATCTGAGCTAAGTACGTTTTGAGAAGTACTTTTTGATGTGAAAGTATTACAGCCCGAATCCTGTGTTTGCTTATTACTCATGATACTAAGGGTCCTTGAAAACCAAAAATGTAAATTGCGGTCATAGCGATTACGCCACTAAAAAGCACGTAATAAATTGTAGGTAAAATAGTGCGCCTAAGTGTCGCACCTTCCATACCAAGTAGACCAACTGTTGCAGAGGCAGCCACTACGTTATGTATTGCAATCATGTTACCTGCTGCAGCTCCTACCGCTTGAGATGCTATGACTAAAGAAGGTGAAATATGTAAGCTCATAGCTGCCTCATATTGAAATTGACTAAACATCATGTTGGACACTGTATTTGAACCCGCAATAAAAGCACCTAATGCACCGATTGTAGAACTAATTAATGGAAAAGCACTTCCAAAAACACCAGCAAACAACTCGGCACTCGCTACTGGCATACTCGCCATGTCTGATAAGTTAACACCAGAGTTAATAAATATCCTTACCATCGGAATAGTAAAAATAAGTACAAAGCCAGCACCTAATACCGTTTTACCTGATTCACTAAATGCATTTTTTAAGGCGCTAACTGGCTTTTTAGACTGAAGCCCCGCAGCACATAAAGCACTTATCAATAATAGCCCACCGGGTAAATATAAAGGGCTAAAACCAGCGCTAATATCAGCTTCACCTAAAAGTGATGAAAAATTTAGTGTCGCATCTGTAAGTAATGTTTTGAGCTCTACAAATACTCTTGAGCAAACAAGTAATAAAGCAACTAATAAATAAGGAAACCACGCCATAATAGGCGACATACTTTTGTTGCCAGATGTAAGTGTATTATTATCACTATCAACAACAAGCTTGCCAATCCACTCACTTGGCCAGTCTTTTTTTGGAGCAAAATCCCACGTTGTTTTTGGTATTAAAAAGCCTTTTTTAGCTGCGTTAATAACAATAGCAACACTGACCAAACCACCAATAAGAGCAGGAAACTCCGGACCGAGGTAGATACCTGTTAATGTATAGGGAATGGTAAATGCTAGCCCCGCAAAAATAGCGAATGGCCAAATAGCAAATCCTTCTTTCCAGCTTTTATTCTTACCAAAAAACCGAGTTAACATCATCACCATTAAAAGGGGCATGAATGTACCAATAACTCCATGAAGAATGGCTACTTGGCTGGTTATTAGCTGTAAAAAAGCATCCCACGACATACCTTCTTGTGCTAATTGAGCGCTAATTGCCGTTGTATCTAATCCTTTACTTACACCTATAACAATAGGTGTACCCACAGCACCAAACGATACAGGCGTGCTTTGGATCATCATACCCATTAAAACAGCACCCAGTGCAGGAAAGCCAATAGCAACCATTAATGGTGCGGCTATTGCTGCTGGCGTACCAAATCCTGATGCACCTTCAATGAAAGTACCAAAACACCATGCAATAATAATGGCTTGAACACGTCGATCTGGCGATACATTTGTAAAACCAGCACGAATAACCGCTATTGCGCCGGTATGTTTTAATGTATTAAGTAAAAACAGGGCACCAAACACAATCCATAACACTGAGACTGTGATCACAAACCCCTGAATAATTGATGATGAAACCCGATTAAGGGTCATATCCCATATAAAAATAGCAATTGCAGCAGTAACCGCGAGCACTATTGGCATTGTTTTTTTTGCAGACCATTGCAGACCTATTAGCAAAATACCACTGAGAACAATTGGCAGTAATGCCAATAATCCATATATTGTTTGACTCAAAATTGTATCCTCTTTTTGTTGTGTGTGTGACTGCCCTGTTAAAACCATTTAGAGTTTATTTTTATGATTTTATTGCGACCAAGACAGATTTAATACACTCTACTCCTTGTAAATAAATTGATATATTGCATGTAAAGGCAATCTTATTTTCCTTTTTTGCCATAATAACAAGCGCATTACACTAATTGGGGAACAAGTATGGCAAAGGCAGATGACATGGTTTTATTTGTCCAAGTTGTTGATGATGGGTCATTTTCTAAAGTAGCAGAGAAGCTTTCATTAACTAATTCAGTCGTAAGTAAGCGTATTGCAAGATTAGAAGAAAGCTTAAATGCCCAACTTCTTTACAGAACGACCAGAAAGCTCAGCCTTACCGATGCAGGAAGAACGCTTTATAACAAAGCTAAAATTGTTAAATTTGCATTTCAAGAAGCCGAAAATGCCGTAACTGGTTACGGTGATGACATGAAAGGCAATATAAGAATAACAATGCCCGTTGTATCAGCAAATTTAGCATTGAGTGAGTCGATTGCTGAATTTTGTAAAAAGCACCCTGAAATATCCGTAGATTTACAAGTTACGAATAGATTGGTTGATTTAATTGAGGAAGGTTATGATCTTGCTATTAGAACAGCCGAACTTGAAGACTCATCACTCATTGCAAGGCGACTAATAGATAGCCAATGGGTAATATGTGCCACACCAAACTATTTAAAACAATATGGTGTACCGCAAACCCCTGAACAACTACAAAGTCATGAGTGCTTAGTATATAAGTTCGATAATACCTGTAATGACATATGGCCATTGTATATTGATGAAGCGGAGCAGCTACTTCCCATACATGGTCGCTTTCATAGTAACCATCTCAGTGCAATTAAACGAGCCGCGCTTAGCGACTTAGGTATTGCTTTTTTACCGCAAGCTCTCGTTTATCAAGAACTACAAAAAAATACGTTAACGCAGATTTTGCAAAGCTTTACACGAAAGAAAATGGGGATGTATGCGGTTTATCCTAAAGTAAGGCAACCTGATCAAAAATTAAAACTGCTTGTTGAGCATTTACGAGAATCGTTACATAAAAAACAGGCGTATTACTGTTAAATAACACGCCTATTATTTATATTAAAAACTATATTTAGCAGAAAGCTGAAAGTAGTTAGAGCTGATACTGTCAATATTTTCATCATTAATCTTATATTGCCCAAGCTCAATACCCGCATTAAGATCGTCTGTTATGTTTGTTATTAAGTTAACTCCCCAATGAGCCCGATCCTTTTCAATTATATCCGTTTTAGCCGCACCATAAAAAGCGGTTGAACGCCAAGTTCCTGTCCAAAAATGTTTATAGGCAACAGTAAATGCAGTCGTTTTTTCTACTTCCACTTCATCGCGCTCGTTAACTACAATATCGTTTGTTAATCCTGCAGCAGCATAACGACCAGGTTCTCCTACACTAACTTGAAAGCGAAAATCATCTTTGCCAAACGTTTTAATTTTGCCCGAAAAATTACCTGCAATTGCTGTTTTATCTATACCACCCTGATCAACCTTTCTTAATAAAGCACCAATAGATAATTCGCCCCACTCTTTTTTATAATTATAACGCGCAACAAAATCGGGAATTGATTCGTCTTTATCGGCTTGTGCCCCAGAAACACCAACCGCACTTGACGCAGTACCGTTATCACCGTCGCCGTTTGTTTCTGGGTTTTCAATAGCGAACTGCCAGCCACCATGACTGTACCTTATTTGCGTTTGCCTAATAAACACCTCACCTACGTGCGGACCACCAAAGTCTAATGTTTCAGGCAATGCAGCTAAAGGCATAAAGGTTGACCATGTTTGCCCTGCTAACCAATCTTTGTATTGAATATAAAAATGACGTAAACGATCGTTTGACGAATTACTAACAACTTCGTTTCCGCCACCGCCGTAAAAATCCACCTCAACAAACCCAATAACATCGCCGCGTTGTATTTTTAAGTTAAGCCTTGATTCCTTAACGTTAAACCCTGTGTGCGACGTATCAACGGCTTCACCTTCAGGAAAATTACCTATCCAGTAATCCTGATAAGCAATATCACCAGATACATGACGAACATCTACTTTTGCGTAGCCACCAAGTTCCACTTTTGTTTTTTTAGAACCCGTATCTATATTTGCTAATTCAATACTCGCTAAACTTAAGTTAGAGTAACCTAGTAATATAATTGAAAGCGCAGCGGAAATTAAGTGTGGTTTTGTGTGTGTCATAGATAGCCTTTTGTGTATTTTATTTTTAGAGCTCTCAATTTAGAGAGTAAAAGGCTGTTTAAAAAGTATGAAAAAAGCGAATCACTTGTTCCATAGTTAACATAATAAAACCAAAAATTAACGCGATATAAACACGCGGATTCACATCTGAAGTGCATAACGTTTAGGCGGCTTTAGCCGCCAAGTGATCCTGCATCAATTTTGCAGGCGT
>NZ_JADYXF010000086.1:0-6922 GCF_015864385.1 Pseudoalteromonas sp. SWXJZ94C | reverse complement strand
ACCATATTTACCACCTTGCTTTGAAATAACTTAATAGCTGCGACCGTTTTAGAGTTTTCAGGGCGTGAGCCTAAACGCTTGTCTACAACTAATTTTTTAGTAGGTGCTATAAGAGAAAGAAGTGAATTTAAAGCGATTTGTACTTCTTTTACATCTTCTGGTTTATTTGCGCCGCCAATTCCTACCGATTGGATTAATTTCATTGCTGGCATCGAAGAGTCCTTTTCTTTTGTGTTATGTTGTTTAAGTACAACGTGTTAGTAGTAATTTAACACCCACCATTTAAAGTGGGTGTCTTTGTTAATTTCATTTTGGCAAATTCAAATCATGTTCAAAGCCACTTACATACGAAATGTCTGAAGACGTTAGTTTGCTCATAACTCGCCACATTTCACACGTGAGTCTTCTTGCATTTGCAACCTTTTGTTCAGAGTATCTAAAAGCTTGATATCCATCTTCAATTTTTTTTGTTAACACCTTACATGTTTCGACCTTTTCAAACTCTCCAGAGGGTGATTCTAAATCAAATTCGTAAGACCATATTTTTGTTTCTAAGCTTAGGAAATCTTTAGCTTGGGTTAAACTAATTTGCTCATCAAAAAAAGCATATGTGCCATTTTTGTTTGAAAATGAAGATTTAATAACCAACGACGTTGCGCCACAGTTAAAACTAAAAATGGCTAAAATACATACATATAAATAATTCATCCTATGCCCTTTAAATTTCCATATTACTCTTTTTTGCTTATTAACATTAAATTTCAAGCTTTCAAGTGCTGTATTTTCAAATCACGTGCTTTAATAATCATTAAGCCTTATAAAATAACTTATTAAACTTAGCACCTTAAAAGCTAGTGTTAAGTAATACATCGTTGATATGCTAATTATGCCGTCAATTTTAAATTAGCGCTGTGTCTACTGTGTTAGCTAATTACACCAACTTTCAGTAGAGTCCATATCGTTTAAGTTATTTTTTATTAACCACGCTTTTAATACGGGAGTAGCTGCAAATTGGGAGCCCGTACCGGGCCAACAATATGTGCCTTCACTGTCAACACACAAAGCTACGTATACTGGAGTCGAATTAAAAACAGCATCTTCGCCGCGCTCAACAAACATGTGATAATTTATCTGCTCAAGCTCTTTGCCTTTAAAGGTGGCTAATACTTTTGCAAAGTAAACATGTTTGTCTAATCCATTATCTTCGTTAAAAGTTTCAATTTTAGTGATTTTTACTTTCGCAACATATTGAGTGTTTTCAACCGCGTTTTTAAACCCATTTAACTCTATGCTTTCCTTTGTTTTGGCAAAAGCCTGAACAGATAAACCAAATGATATTAAAAAGGGTAATATTATTTTTATGGATATGCTCATTGCTAACTACTTCTTAATTGGCTAATCGTGTTTATCACTTTGTTTCAAATTAACTATTAGCAACAGCGGCTTTAAAGCTTTCAGGGCGAAAGCTTTAAAAATATTTACTGTGAGTGAGTAATAGCAATACTGTGAAAAAGATAAGTAATCTTAATGTGTTTAAAGCGGCTTAAAACTTAGTATTAAAAAGTTGCTTTAAAACGATTTGCTCTGGGATATATAGCTAAAATTGTAAGCTCCACCAGCTAGCTGCTTAATCGCGTTTTATGGCTAGCTGTAAAAAGCTTTTTATCAATATTGCAGTATTTTCTAAAATAACAGTTAAATAGCTTTAAACACCCACTGTTTAATGTGGGTGTTTACTAAAGTGCTATTACTTAAAGTGCTATTAGCCAAAGCCTACGTATGGCGCCATTTGTATAGCCGATTTTACAAGGGTATTTAGCTTTTCGAGCATCCAATATAACGCGTCTTTTGCTAGTTTATAGGTTACATCAACAACCAATACAGCCGGTTTACCAACAAAGTTTAATATGTGTCCAATCAAACCTTTACTGTCTTCTGCGTACTTAGAAGACAATTTAGATATCTCAACAAGTGCGCGCGCCAATGTATCATATAAAGTTAACGCACCGCCTACGGCACCTTGCGCCAAAATGCTTGTCATTTTGCCACTTTCGCGCAGTAGCGTAAGTAAAGCATTCGTAATTTTGTCTGCCCATAACGCATTAAACGTAGCATGGTGGCGGTTACTGTATTTGAGGCGAGTAAGCGATAAATTAGACATCGAGCCTTTTTGCATACTCTTGTAGTCTTTGTATTTAGACGCTGTATTAATGTAACCTGGCGAGTCGCCACCTATTTTATGTGATGCGCCCGTTAAAGAAACACACGTGCTTAATCTATATTCGTCACCCGCATGAATAAATGGCCAAACGGGAACCATAGTAACAGGGTCGCTTCTGTGCACCGCTCTATACACACCGTTTAAACTTGTTTCAACTTGCGTAGCAAATGCATTAAAACCAACTCGCGGAGAGCCAAAGGTATACAGTTTTACAGGTACTTTATATTGATCTTTAATCCAGCTTGCTGCTAATGTAGCTAATGCACCACCAAGGCTATGACCAACACAATGAACCGGACGGTTTCCAGCTTTATTTAACAGGTTAGCTAACTGTAATTTAATTGATTCGAACGTTCTGTTAAAACCCGCATGTACCGTTTTATAATTTGGACCAACCGTTACACCACAATGTAAATCAGTTAATGTATCAGCAATGCCCGCCGTGCCTCTAAAAGCAATAACCATTTCACCTTTATGGTTACCGTCTGCTTTACCTAAACCAAAAAAACCAAAACCTGTAGAGTGATTCAAAACATGCTCTGCTACCGTACCGCTCACGCCTGTTAATGTCGATTTACTTGCATCAAACGCAAAGTGTTTACTTATTATTCTGTTAGGTTCAATGCCAGTACTTTTACCCGACGCTACTCCAATACTATCGTACGCAAACTCGGCTAATTGAACGGCTACATTAGGTGCTAAAATTTTCATGTAAATCCCTTTATAGTTTAAAAGTCTTTGAAGAGGTCAATACCATCATCAGTTTCATAAATTTCAAAATCGTTTTGCCATCTACAAATACTCGACGCACAAAACTCTAAATTTTCATCAGCATAATTTGGAAATGCAAAGTTAACCTTAGGCGTCGTTAAATCGCCGTTTAAGCTAAGTAATTTTTGTTTGTATTCAATTGGCTCACTTATGCCTGGCAGCTTTGAATTCCAAAGCTCAAACGTTTCGCCTTTATGTTCAACCGTTATTAACTGCAGTGTCACCTCATGAGAAAACATATCCCCAGGTATTTTTGAATCAATAACAACTTCTGGCAAATAAAAAGATCCCGTTGAACCAGTGCTTACCTGATCTTCTTTTTCAACTTTATGGGCAAACTTTAAACTACGCTTAATTATAGCTCCCTCAACGGGTTCGCCGTTCAAAGTAACTGCACCTTCAACTTCTGAGCACATATGCACACTATACGTTTTTACTAAACCTAACATAATTATTGTAAACCTCTGTCTTTATTTTTACCCATTACAAGGGCGTGCTTTCTTCTTTCGTAGCGCTTAACAGGGATAGCGTATTATTGTCATTAAATTGCGCACGTATACACGTTTTATTTATTGTAAAAGTATACGTATGTTTTATTTTTGAATGCTCTTCGTCAGAGTTTAAAGGCGCTTCAACAACGTTATATTCTTTATATTTGTTTTTAACGTCATCAGGGGTCGAGTTTTTATTTAAAAAAATAACATCAAGCGCACACGATGCAATATCGACATTATCATCGCCATCAAAATGAAAAAACAGGCACTCAGCCGCTTTTTTTTCAAAAGTAACAGACACACCTTTTTCTGGCATTACTACAGATGCTTTATCAAACTTATGATTGTAACGATACTCAGGATTTTCGTTAAATAAATCGCGGCATAACCCCATCGCATTATTATTAAAGTTAGAACTGAGTACTTGCTCAATTACGTCAAAATCAATCATTATAAATATTCCTTTAAATTATCGGTTTTAAAATAAGCATAATAAGTAAATATAAAGCACTCACGGTTTAAATGAATGCTTTATGCCAATATACATTTGCAATACAAAGTGATTAAAACTGCTTAATTAACGTATAAGGTGCATCGGCGGCTAATCGTGTTACCACATAGCCATAAGTAGAGCCGTAACTCCCCTCTTCAACACTGTTATCCATATACAACACCATATCTTCAATACCGTCGTTGTTATAATCGCCTTTCGCCATAACCGTAAGCTTTTGAATACCGCCACTGTTATCGTAGTAAATAGCTTGGTCTTTATTTAATGACTCCATTTTTTTAATATGGCTCATTTCTTCCCAGCTATTCGCTTTTGCTAAGCGGCGCTCATCATCGTTTGAAATAATTAAAGCAAACTCCGGCGGCATTTGTTTAGCCAGTGCCGAGTCGTGCTTAAAGTCACTCAAAAAGCTCGTGTCAGAAGCATTTAGCTCCCCCATATGCGCCCATATTACACATACTTTATTCATTGCTTTTATAACAGCTTGATCTCGGTAACTAAGTCCGTTAAAGCCTTCTTCTAAAGCACTTGATAAACCATTACAACTAGTAACTACTTTATTAGGGCTACCGTCTTTAAGAAGGTTTTCTTCAAAATACCATTTTTTATCAATTAGAGCCTTAACCTGCTCTTGGTTCTCTAATGTTACTGGTTCACCAAAATAGCCTTTTGTTTCATTTTCAACGCTATATGTCGGTGCTATTTTATTCTTTTCTATTTCTGCACATGCAGTACTTGAGATACTAATACATGCAAGTAAAATTAATTTCTTCATCATTTTGCACTTAAAAATAAGTATTACATTCAGTAGTACATCTCTTTTAGGTCAACTCAATAACCGCTTTATAAAGTAACATACCTTGTAAAAACTAAACCACACACCCAACTTAACCAAACAAAAATTAAGATGGGTGTCATTGTTATATTGTTATATTTTAAGTGATTAAAACTGCTTAATTAGCGTATAAGGTGCATCGGCAACTAGTCGTGTCACAATATAACTATAAGAAGAAGAATAACTTCCACGTTCAACTGCATTTGCTAAATGCAAAACTATGTCCTCAATACCATCTTGGTTATAATCACCCTTCGCCATTATTGTTAACCTTTGAATACCACCACTATTGTCGTAATAAATAGCTTGGTCATCATTTACTGGTTCCACTTTTGCAATGTGGCTCATTTCTTCCCAGCTACTCGCTTTTGCTAAGCGGCGCTCATCATCGTTCGAAATAATTAAGGCGAGCTCAGGCGGCATTTGCTTTGGTAATGCTAAACTGTGCTTAAATGAACTTAAAAAGCTTTCTTTTGAAGGCTTTAACTTCCCCATATCAGTCCACGTGGTACATATTTTATTAGTAGCTAGTAACGCGACCTGCTCTTTATAATTTGCTGATTTATAGCCCTCTTGCAATGCTTTAGATAAAACTTTACAACTATCAACTTTAATAGCTGGCTTACTATCTAAAACAACCTCATAGGAATAAAACCAGTTTTTACTAAATAAAGCATTCACCTGTTCCGGCGTTTCTAAAACTTCCGGTTCCATAAAATACCCATTAGTTTTATTCTCTAAACTATATGTTGGAGCTATTTTATTTTCTTTTATATTTGCACATGCTGTACTAGAGATACTAATACATATAAGTAAAGTCGTTTTTTTTATCATTTTGCACTCTTGAATAGGTTGCGGACATAAGTATTACGCTCAGCTGATACATCTTTTCTATTTGATTCAATGGCTGCTTGTTTAAAATCACGTACTTTCATATGTTTATTAAAATTTGGAAACTCGTCTTTAAGCTCAGGCATACCTAAATTAAAAATCATATCAAATAGCGCTAATTTTACATCGTTAGGGTAACTTGAAAATTCTGACGCACCGTAAATAATTTTAAGCTCACTTTCAAATGTTCTTATATGCTGTTCAACTTGAGCTTCCCTTACTGCCTCTGTAATGACCAATTTAGTGAAAGGCTTATAAAAAGGAGCAGCTTGACTCCCAAAAGGCTTTGATTTAATTAGTTTAAATTCATCTTCAATTTGTTTTACCGAGGCAACGGCACCCGTATCACGAAAGGTAAAAGGTACTTTTTTTGCCGCTTCAACATCCTTTAATAAATGACCAACACCAACTGTTACCTTGCCCTTTGTGTCTAAATACATATGAGGAATATTACCTTCATATTTCTTCATATTTTGTTTTAATGTTACTTTTAAATTGCCAGATATTGGAACAATCGCAGCTGTTACAGCACTCGCTAGCTTTTCGTTGATTTTTCTATGGGTGCGTCCATTTGGATCTATTTTCCCGTCTGGGCGTACCATATTTACCACTTTGCTTTGAAATAACTTAATAGCCGCCACGGTTTTAGAGTTTTCAGGGCGTGAGCCTAAACGACCGTCTACGGTAAGTTTTCTAGTGGGCGCTATAAGGGAAAGAAGTGAATTTAAAGCGGTTTGTACTGCTTTTACATCGTCTGGCTTATTTGCGCCGCCAATTCCTACTGATTGAATTAATTTCATTGCTGGCATCGAAGAGTCCTTTTCTTTAGTGTTATGTTGTTTAAGTACAACGTATTAGTAGTAATTTAACACCCACCATTTAAAGTGGGTGTCTTGGTTATTTTTTATTTGCGCCGCCAATTCCTACCGATTGGATTAATTTCATTGCTGGCATCGAAGAGTCCTTTTCTTTAGTGTTATGTTGTTCAAGTACAACGTGTTAGTAGTAAATTAACACCCACTATTTAAAGTGGGTGTCTTTGTTATTTTCTTTGTTTTTTCTAAATTCAACATAATGAAAGTAGATGTATGAAGTCAAGATTTGACCCTGAGGAATCCCCACAATTTGATAATATAAATCAATAAGGTAGTTTAAAAAACAGTTGAAGTGCACAGCCAATTTTGATCTTATATGTTTTT
>NZ_JADYXF010000085.1:0-7112 GCF_015864385.1 Pseudoalteromonas sp. SWXJZ94C | reverse complement strand
AAAGGCTGAAACCAGTTTTAGTAAAGGTATGCCAGCAAAGCAGAAGAAAGCGATGCGCAGTACAGCTTATCTTGAAAAGGTATTGAATTTATAGTGTTTTTTCATGCTCTTGCCCTGAGTTTTTACTTTTAATAATCGTCTTAATTAAGTCACACGCTAAAACACTGCTAAATATAACTAGTTTATATATCGTTGTTTATTCATGTTTTGTATTTTAATACTCGCTTGGATGAATATTCCTAATAAATTAACTTTGAATAGGAGCTTATTTATGAAAAGTAATATTAAATTAATCATTGCTGTATGTTTTATTATTTGGTTTATCAATGACAGCAACGCCCACAGTGCAAAATCTAACTTTGATCTAGATGACAATGGCTTATATGATGACTACGAACGTAAATTGTTACTTGATTTTCTTGGGGAAAAATACCCAGAAATCAACGCTAATTACGACACTAATGATGATGGTAAGGTAACAGTACTAGAGCAAACCACTGGTCGACTCCCATTATCGCTGCGTATTCCCAAACGCGCAATTGATAGCACAACCAAAGTTCCGTGGGCTTTAAACCTTTTTCCTGAGTGGCTTATGTCTGCTTATTTTCAAGAAGACACTGTAATAGGTAATGTAATAAATCATTCTTCGCGCGGAACTATTATAGCTAATGCAACACAAGCAAATCTCTCCCTTCAACCAGCCAAAACAAGAAAAAATAATGGTATTGAATTTACGGAGAATTCTGGGCAACATTTAATGATGCCGGGTCAACGTGATGCTAGGTGGAATTACAGATGGATGCTTTTTACATTTAGGATCGATGCTAATACAGGTGATAATGCTGAAACGATTTTATTAGATATTAATCAAGGTGAAGGTTCAAATAAGTCATCTCCTAAAATCTGGTATAACAAAACAAATGGTCTAAGTATTCAGTATGTAGGACTTAATAATAATGGTCTTGATAAACGAATTATGACCACTAAAAATGGCGTGGTTGCAGATGGTAAAACATGGAATGTTATTGTTGCCGGGATCCGTTATGGTCAAATGTTCGCCTCAGTAAATGGTACATTAATATCTAGTGAAACAGTCCAACCAGATCGCTTTTCAGGCGAGTGGATTAGTAATACTTCTTCATACATTGGCGATAAAGATATTGGCAATATGGCTTGGGCATATGATTCATTAGTATTTGGTTTAACTGAACCATCAGAAGCTATGGTTCAAAAAATGACTGGCTGGGCTGCTTATCGTCTAAGTACTAATAAAGCGTTATTTAGTAATGGAATATCTTCAATTGATCTGCCAAACAAGCATCCATATAAAAATATTAGGCCTGTAATGGATGCTGAAGACTTCCCTTATCGTTATATTCATAATGAAAAAGAGTGGACGGCTTGGGGGAGCTCTATTAATAGCTCTGAAGTACGCATTAATGGTGGTGGGGAACGTGCACCTACAGACGACTTTGAAAGAGTATTCTATGATGACTTTCGTAATAACCGAGTAAAAGCGAGCTTTAGTGGTGAATCTGACCTTTGGTCTGCCCCTGGGTTTAATCCGGCAGTTGGCGCGAGTGCTCAGCTGATGCCTCCTAGTGAAACATTTAATGTTTATCCCCATGATGAAGATGAAAAAAAACAATCTCTTTTGCTACGAAAACAAAACGAAAGATGGAAAGCGAGTGCTTTTTATAGCGTGAATGATCTTGGACATGGATACACTTGGACTGGGCCAAAAATTTTTCGAATTCGCAGTATGCTTCCTAAAATAAACAAAAATGATTTGCCTGGGGGGTTATTTCCAGCATTTTGGTCTTATAATCCTGATTTTTTGTTTTGGCGAACAGCAAACCGCATCGAAGTAGATTGGTTTGAATTTGATGGAAAAAATGGAGCTTGGTTGAACGGACTTTCTTCTCATTACCACTATGCTCATGTACCAAACATATTTGCAAAAAATGACTCTAGTTATAAAAGTTACAAAGCATATTGGGGGGAACTGACGGAGCAAAAAAGCAAAATTGAAGGTGGTCTTGAATTTTGGGATGGACAATACCACACCTGGGAATTTGTTATTGATAATGACATGACTTATATAAATGTGACTATTAGAGATGAAGCTGGGAATGATAAGTGGGTTGAAGTTGGTCGTATACCAACCGCACCAACTTATCTTGAAAGGCTTGATTTGCAACTTGACTATGCGCTTAGATCTTACGATGGCAATCCGACGAGCGATCAAGAAAGCTTCACCATAGACTCTATTGAAGTACTACAAAAAACATCAAACATAATAAAAATCCCAAAACCCTTTATCAGTAGACCAATTATTACAGGGGAAAAAGCAGTTGGTGGCACCATAACTTGCCAAGCTAATTTACATGATATTACAGATATTCGTTATTATTGGTTTGCTGATGGCTATCCGTTAACATACACAGCAACTAATACTTACGATATTACGAGTGAAGAGTCTGGGAAAGAAATTCGCTGTATGGTTAAAGCGGTTGGCGCACTTAACATGCCAGAAGCTTGGACTAATAAAGTGGCTATAACACAATAATATCGAGGATATGTGAGTTGTGCCAGAGCTTATATATTCACCTAAAAAAGATAACTATTTACCCCGTAATTTAGAATCTAAATAGTTTCTATAATAAAATTCAATCATTAAATGAAGGCTACTCTTTAATGGTTGAACTTTTAAACTACAAACAATTGATCTCAGAAAAACATAAATAATTTTTATAATAACTTTTTGCCACACCTATTTAATATTTAAATGCTATATTTTTGTTATTTTACTTAGAATGCATATCACATTAAACAACGTTCGGTTTTCTACCCAAGCAAGCACATTGCCGAAAATTAACTAATAACAATGTCAAAAATCACTAACCTTGTACTACCCCTTCTTCTGCTTATTAATAACATCAGAAAGCTCTAAAAGTGTAGGCTTACCTCCTAAATAATTTGTATCGATATGATAACTATCACCAATCCAAAAAGGGAGTTGCGTAGAGTTATGACCATGAATAGAAAAATTAATACCATGATTATTAATTATTTTTTTACTATTAAATACCTTACGATCCCACAATAATGACTCAACAATTACTGATTTATCCTCAATATCCGAAGAGCATTCCCAATTCCATTGCTGAGGAATGGTATGTGATAAACCTATTTTATGACCTTTATATTCAAGTACTATAGATAATGGTTTTTTTAAAAGCTCATCACACATACTCAAAAGCAGGTTTTGAGGAACAGCTTTGTGCCAATTACCACCATTGTCTGTCCAAAGCTTAAAAGCGGCTTTATCGTTACTTAATAGAGATTCAAGCATTAAATGCTCATGATTCCCTAGTACCATATATGCATTGATTGCTTTTAAATACTCAAATAATTCATAACTTTTATCACCACGATCAATTGTATCTCCAAGGCAAAATAAAGCATCACTTTGCGAATTAAAATCTACATTTTTAAGTGCACTTTTTAAAGCAAGTAAATCACCATCGAGATCGCCAATTACAAATACTCGGCAATCATCACCTAATGATATAACATGTTTTGTAGGCGCAATTTTAATAGCACTAATACCAATGTTCAATATTTGCTCCAGTAAATTTAAATTTGTGAATTGAATAATAGTAATTTCAAATATTACGGTAACTTGCGTAATAGCTCAATAATGACTCTAACACCTCATGTGCGACTCTTCTAAACCATACAAGTATAAAAACAATAACACGAGCCTTAAATAAGCTAATTTTTATTGTTAATTTAGAGGGGGCAGAACATAGAGTCGACGGCGTCACTAGATAAAATAACACACAGCTTACTATTTGAAATAATTACATCAGTACAGTCATTTTAACATTGCCAAAGTAAGCTTAGATATAAGGTTGATGGTTGATGGTTGATGGTTGATGGTTCAATATCTAGTTAAAAAGGCATCTTTCAACAAATTAGTACGTAAGTAATTAAAAAAATATACAAACCATGCCACTGCCTTATTTTAGTTGGCACTCCTTAAAAAGCTGGAACCTGAGTATTAGCTTGTTAATCGTACATATTTATCAGCTAATTCATCAATACTTTCTGTATTTGCAGGATCAAGCTTTATACAATCGATAGGGCAAACACTTACACACGTAGGTTTATCATAATGCCCTACACACTCAGTACATTTACTAGCATCTATTTGGTATATTTTAGCCCCCATATAAATAGCCTCATTAGGGCACTCTGGGTCACACATATCGCAGTTAATGCATTTGCTATTTATGAGTAGAGCCACTTTCTAGCCTTCTTAGTTAAAATCATCTAGAACAAAATAGAAAAAATAAAGTAGTTACAGTTTTATTCTTAATAACCCGATTAGTAATCGTAAATTATGCCTTTAATTCTTTTTTCTCATGTTGATTTTAATCAATACAATTCGTCGCAACTATCTTATTTATAGAGCCTGAAACAAGAAATAAAACTCATTATCCAGTTGCAATAAAAACAACAACCCTTTTCACTCTTAATCTCTAATGAAATATTAAGGCGCCGCTGTTAGTATTAAACAACATAATCAATAATTAAGTCTTAATATGATAAGTGGTTTTGATGGCAGCTAATTATTCTCTCGATGATTTACGTTACTTTTGCACCATAGTAAAACTTGGTAGCTTTAAAAAAGCATCAGCAAACCTTGATATGTCACTATCAACTTTAAGCCGTAGAATACGTTTATTAGAGCAAGCTCTGCAATTAACGCTATTAAACCGAGATGCCCACCGCGTTACACTTACACATATTGGCGAGTTATATTACGACCGCTATCGCAAGTTATTTGACGAAGTAGAGTGTATAGAGCAAGCACTTTGTGATGAGAAAGACCAACCTAAAGGAAAAATTAGGATCTCTGCCCCTATTTACATGGGTAAACACTTTTTAAGTGCTATTTTTTGTGATTTTTTACTGCAGTATCCCGATATTCAACTAGATTTACGCTTTTCAAATAACCTAATTGACATTGAAAAAGAAGGGATTGATATAGCGTTTAGAGTAAGAAACCCTGCTATTGATAATTGGGTTATTAGAGAACTAAAGCTTACTCATAATATATTATGTGCTCACCTAAATCATGATTATCAATCCATCACTCATCCTGAGCAATTAAAAAAGCAACCAAAAGTTACGTGCGTTGGGTTGGTACCGTGGCAATTAAAAAATCAGCAAACGAGCGAAGAGTACAGTTTTAATCCAAACACACATGTCCGATTAGAAGTTGATGAAATTCAAATGATGAAACAAGCTGTTGAGTCTGGTGTGGGTATTAGCTACATTCCTGATTATATCGCATTACCACTTATTGAAGCAGGAAAGCTTAAACGTATTCTTCCTGACTGGCAAAGCAAAGGGCAGCCATTTTCTATGCTTTATCGCGACAGAAAACAAATCCCTTATCGAGTGCGTTTACTGATAGAACATACACTGCAACACTTTACTAATATGTAGCAGTGTATGCTTTTTACAGCAAAATAATTAAGCTAATTCGTCTTTTAAAAACTAAGCCTTAGTACGATTACACCTAAAAATGCCGTTGTTAATCCTATCACCTCTTGGCGTGTAAAAGACTCTTTTAGAATGATGCGTGAGTACAGCAAAATAATTAAAATGTTCATTCCTGAAATTGCCGACACTAGCCCTGTATTACCAATTGCAAAAGCCGATATTATTGCAACCATGCCTGCTACATTCGTTAAACCAATAAGTAACCCGCACGAGAATGTTTTACCGGCAGACCAATACGCTTGAGAGCTGCCTTGCTCTGCTAGCATTTTTTTACGCTTTACTAACCAACTGACGGCAAAAAGAAAGCTACCAAAACCAAACATAGACGTTAAAGTTGCAAACGTATCCGCCTCAAGAAGCGTTGATTGCTTACCCATTAAATCATTAAATGCAAAGGACAGTGCCGCCAGTAATCCCCATTGCGCACCTTGTAAATTACTTAATGAGATATCGCTGGAATAGCGAATAATATAAAGACCGCCAAAAATAATAAAAAAGCCGATTAATTGAATAACAGTTAAGGTTTCTTGCCATAATAAAAAGGCAAATAAAAGCACAAATAAAGGCGTTAACCCCGACAGAATACTAATTAAAGACGCTTTCCCAACCGAAAACCCTTTGTGCAAAAACCCATTAGCCGCAAAAGATCCAAAACCTAAAGCGAGTCCAACAGTAATGTCAGCCCAGCCGTACCATGTGTGTTCAAATATTACAGTACCTAGCGCGCTAATTATGAACCCTACAAAAAAAACACCGAATAATAATAGATTACGATTAATCTTTTTTTGCGACGTCCATTGGTACATTATTCCTCGCGCACCAAAAAAAACAGTGGCGAGTAATGCAAAAATTATCCACATATAAATGAGACCCTTTATAATTTACTTTGATAAACCCGAATAAGAAGTGGTTATTTAACATTGTTGAATGGAGTAACTATTACATAAAGGTTCAGCTGTAAAACACGTAGCCACTACAAAAGCGTTACCCGATACCTAGCTTCTACTCTATAAAATAAGCAGCTTAAGCTTCACATAATAAAATACTAGTCACACAATTACACTTTAATAAACAACAACACCAGTATATTTAATCTATAAATATTATAAATAGCCATAAGTGGCACTATAGATCCCATAAATAGCACTTAACTATTTAGTCGCTTAACTTCAATCACATAGTGAGCAACTAACACATAAAAACAACAACACTTCAGTGAAAAAAACGTATTTATAAAAACATAAAAAAAGAGTTATTAAACTGTCATTTATCGACAATATATTTTTAACCTAAAACTCAATTGACTTTATTTTTAAACTCAATATGATTGATTTAAACAAAGAGGATAATATGTTTACTTTAATCACATACCTGCTAAAAACAAATACCACCTTCGGAATTTAAGCCGAGTGTAACCCCAGGGCAAGAGCATGAAAAAACACTATAAATTCAATACCTTTTCAAGATAAGCTGTACTGCGCATCGCTTTCTTCTGCTTTGCTGGCATACCTTTACTAAAACTGGTTTCAGCCTTT
>NZ_JADYXF010000084.1:0-7883 GCF_015864385.1 Pseudoalteromonas sp. SWXJZ94C | reverse complement strand
ATCAAACAATATAGAGGGATAGCTACAAGGTATGAAAAGCTTGAACGGAATTATCATTCCATGCTCGCTTTAGCATTTACTATGATGTGGCTACCAATGTGGGCTGATTAATATATATACTACAAAGATCAACAGCCCCTAACCAGTAGAGCTTTAATTCGATATATCTAATAGTGATTTTTATTTATTAGAGCTAATCGATTAATGCAGGAGAGAGGTTTTCGTTTATATTTTAAGCTTAGGGCCCTAGGGCTGTGTCTTTGGAAAAGTTTAGCGAGCTTTAATGTGAATGCTCTATAAGGTTTGGACATAAAAACCCCCCAGTAATTGGTATGTCCAACTATTGGGGTTACTTCATTTACTGCGCATTTTTAATTGGGATTATACTATTGGTTATTAGCGTAGTAGGCGTTTTCACCACTTACGTTTATTTTTAACAAATCATTTTTTCTTTGTAACTCTCTAAGAATAACGATTCGCTTAGCTGGAATATTAAGATTGTTTAAGCGTGGAAAGCTATGCAGAGGAATTTGCAATGTTCTGTCCCACTTACTAATAATAACATCGTAAGACTCTCGCTGCTTAGGACCTGTTACATCGGTAATGTCATAATTATCGATTGTAAAAAGAGCTGTTTTTTTATTCTTTAATTTACTAAGTAAGTCGTTATCTGCATACAAACTTAGGTGAGCAAGTAAGTCATTATTAAAGTCATTAAAATATGCTTTTTTATCTTTATACATGGTCGATACATTAAGAAGATTACTGCTGTAATTAGTACCTCTATTTGAATTAATAAATTCTTGCGCGTTATCAATTAATGAAGGCATTAAGTTATTAGCGGTGTATGCCTGAGTTCTAATATTTGGTGAACCGATATAACCTTTATATAAGCCATACATTACAAGAGGGTTATTTTTATTTAATGGCATTAATATTTTGTATTCAATGTCATCTAAACTAAGTTCTTGCCCGTTATATGTGAATAGCTTTTTGTAAAAGAAGCTGCTTTTATCAGCCACGTCATAAGATAAACTATTAGTGTCTGTTGGGTAGCGCTGAGCTAATTCATTTATTACTGCTACATTGTGTAGATTAAGCCAAAATGCAGTTTGTTCTTCATTACTTAATTTACTAAGTTGGTTATTTGCTAAATAGCTAAGAAGGTTACTTTTTATAGCTGCAATTGATTTTGTTAATTCTGGATCATCAATGAATTGCTCATAATAAAAGCGGTTTGCTTCTGCATCAGTTGCTCGGTTACTTCCGAGGTTAGGACCTTGCTCATTTTCATCATAGGAAATATACGATCTATCTGAACGAGCCAATTCAAGCACAGAGGCTTCTAAAACAGTATTGTATTGAGAGTAGTCAACTGCAAAGTTAGCAGTTACTTGATTTTTACTGCTTAAAGACTGTGTAGTATTGCTACTTTCAGCAAAGCACGGGGCTGACAGTAACGTACTCAGTATTACAGATTTAGCTATTAATTTGATCATATTATTTCCCTCGATGATTATATCCAAGATTGTTTACAGTTGTATTTTTTGTGAACAATTTAATGCTATGTATTAAATTAGAGCTAGTCAAGTTATGGCGTTTTATTAGCCATTATTCTTAGATTAATTTGCTTTACGAGTACTTTATCTTGTTTGTTTAAGTGCCCTACAATAAGCAAAAAGTCGCTGCCATCTGTTTTTATTACTTTAATACTTGTGTTATCAAGCTTGGTTTTTCCGTAGGTGGTTTCTATTTTTTCTATGTCTTTAAAATGGCTTAAATCTGATTCAAGCTTACCGTCATCGTTTTTGTAGTAGCTAAAAATATAGTTCTCGGTTATTCCGTTACCATCTTCTCGGTAATCAAATACTGCATCGCTATAAAAATAGAGTATTTCTTCGTTTTCAGGTGTTAGGCGATTACGTTTTAAAAAGTGTATTTGATAAGACCATAAACTATCGCCTTTTATAATGGAGCTATTAGGTAAAATATTGATTTCTTGAAGTACACCTAAAAATAATAAAGGTGCAAACGCAAGCGAGATTAAATACTGTCTAATTCGCCAATACGAGTTGTAATGTAGGGCTTCTTTACTTGTATCGGTTTGCTCAATGTAACTAACTAGAGGCAACCATAAAAATGGCATAATACAAATGATGATGGTTGCGTATTCATCCATACGATAAGCAAAAGTGCTGGCAAGTACTATTAACCAAAGTATTACAGCAACCCAACTAGGCATAATTCTATTTTTATTAAATTGTTTTTGGCTGTGCTGAGCTAGTGCGAGATACAAAGGGTAATACCATAAAAACGCAAATATACCTCGAGCAATAGGCATAATACTTGAGTTATCGCGCTCTTTAATGGCTTTAAAGTTACGATAACTCCAGTAGTTAACAAATATGCCTAAACTTAAAATACTGTAAATAATAAACTTACTTATAGACACTGCATAAAATGGACTATCTTCAAATTTAACTTTTTTTGCTGACTCTAATCGCCAATCGGCGAAAAAGAATATGAGTACTAAAATATAGCCAGCCAACACATATTTAAGCCAGCTATAACCAAAGCTATCTAGCACATCAGCTGTTGTATGAGGTGTTTCGGTCGTTTCCGCGTATTTTAGAATAGGGTAATGGGTTGCTGATATTAACTTTTTACGCTGTGCTAAATAATCATCTATTTGAGCGGCTTTAATATGATCTTGTTTTGCGTAATAGTCATAACTCAGTGTTAAAACGTTATCATTAAATTCAGTAGTTGTTTTTAGATTGAAGTAGTTGTTATCAATTTCTTGTTGATCGCTATCAAATCCCCAACCTTTTTCTGCAAAATGTAGTTTTATTGTGGTGTTAATTATATTGGGGTAGCCAAAGTAGAGTGGGTCGGTGCGATTTACCTGCTTTGGTTCGTAAACGCTATTTTGTATTTCACTCGCATAAAAACTAGCTTCGTAGCCTTCGTCTGTTTTTTCCCAAAATTCACTAATTAAATACGATTCTTTGGTTATTAGTTTACCCGTTTGTTCTTGCTCACTAATTGCCATTGCTTCATTGATTGATAAGCCATTTAAAAAACTTTGGTAATACTCGAAGTAAGATTTAGCAACGCTATTTAGACCACTGCTGGCTATATTGCTTCTTCGGTTAATTGCTTCAAATTCAGCATAAGTGTACTGGGTTTCAAAACGTGATGGCTCAGATACTTTTTCAGCAATGGAAAAGTTATCCTCTACAGATACATTTGTATGTACAGGTTTTTGCGCCATTGAAGTTAAAGCGCTTTCACCTTTATCAATAATTAGGGCATAGCCATAATCAGGCTGTGCTAAATATTCGAGAGAGCCGCGTTGATAGTTAATCGTAGGATCGAGCCAGTAGCGTTTTCCGTTTTGTTTAAGCGTAACAATTACGTGATTAAATACACTTGCAGAAGGTGGAAGTTTTTTTAAACGTTTGGTTTCCTCTGTATCAACTAGCGCAGGAAAGGCTTCTATATCCATCGCTTTTAATAACGAAATAAGCAGTACTGTTTTATCTTTACAATCGCCATATCGTAGCGAAAGCGTTTCTGAAGCTGACGTTGGTTGATGCGAGTTAGTGCCCATTTCAAGCCCTAAATATCGAACTTCGTCTTGGCTAAAGCGCAGTGCTGCTGCAATCTTATCTGATGTTTTTGTGTGTTTTGCTTTTATTTTTTCAGCAACATCCAAAATGCTGTTTGGGGTTTCTATGGCTGATTGATAAAGTGGATATGCCCAGTTAACTACCTGACCCCAATCGTCAAACTCAGAAAAGTAAACTTGTGTATACGGGTCGTACCACGTTGGGGTTTGAGAATTTTGCTCCAGTAAAGGTTCTTCAAAAAGAGTTATAGAATAATCTTTGCCATATTTGTTAAGCGTTTCTTGAATATCTGCTGTGCCGTTTATTGTATTAATATGTAAAGGCGTTTGTTTACCCCAAAGTACACGCATATTTTGTTGCACTACGGGTACCGACCAGTTAAGCGTGCGCCTTGTACTAAATTTATTAGCATATATAGGGTTGCTACCTGTCACTGTGTAGCTGTAATCGAGTATGTCGCCACTGCGCATATCATCAATAATAATATTGAGTGATAAGCTACCATTATAAATACGATCAGCTAACTCAGATTCACCTTGTATAACCGTCATTCTCGCGCTACCAAGCTTATCAATACGCTCATTATTTCTAATAATTGTTAAGCTATTTAGTGTTAGCGACTCGTAACTTGGATCAAAATCAAGGTTAAGCTGGCTTATATAATCAACACCACTTTGATTCAATGCCTGCATAACCAACCGTGTATAGCGTTGCTGTTTTTGTTTGCTCGGTATATAGGATTGGTTGTCTAGCAGTAAATACAAAGTGCCATCACGCACTTTTGTTTTATCTGTTTGTTCAGGCTGTTTTATTTTATGAGTATTAACCCAATCAGCGGGTGGATCTAATTCATATTGCTGAGCAACAGCACTACTGCATGAAATGAATAAGCAAAAGGTTAGTAGGTAAGAGACAAGTGGGGAGGAGTTCCATTTCATTTTAGGTTCTTATTGTTGTTGTTTTATGCATATATACTGAAAGTGAAATGTATCAAATTTCGGCATTTTCAACAATATAATGTTAATAGCATCTATACGCATATTTATACATGCAAGTACGGTAAAGCATAAGTTTCAACTCAAGTTAACCAGCCCTTTATATGCACGGGTTATAAATACAACAAAAGCATAAAGGTAATTAATTATCTCTAAAAATGACTTTTCAAAGATATTTTAACCACTGTTATATGTAATTTTTAGAAAACCAGCTTTGCTGTTTGTCTTTTTATTAGGCATGCATTTTACTTTGCAAAATACACTATGCTTTTATAAAGCACGTTACTACAGCATTTACTGCTCAGCAAATGGGCAATTTGATTGATGTTAGTCGCTCTACAGCACGCTGTTACTTGGAGTATTTACTTGAGTAGATAAGTTAACAGCGGATCAAAGTTGCAACAGTATCGGTCGCCCTGAGCGTTGTTATAAAATAATGAAGTAACTTTGTGTACCTAATACTCAAACCTTAAATGCTATTTATTTCAATGCATTGCGTTTTTTTTGTCATGTTTGATATTTAATAGATGGTGACGATCAAAAAAATATGTTGAATTGATTGCATTTTAAGCGGCTTGTATGGTGATGTTCGCTTTAAGTGATGTTATACTCCTGCGGAATAATTTATCGACTTTATTAAGAGCAAAATTAATGGCAGATTTATCGAAGTACAGAAACATTGGTATTTTCGCGCACGTTGATGCGGGTAAGACCACGACTACTGAGCGTATCCTAAAGCTTACTGGTCAAATCCATAAAACTGGTGAGGTTCATGATGGTGAATCTACTACTGACTTCATGGAACAAGAAGCTGAGCGCGGTATTACTATTCAGTCTGCGGCTGTAAGCTGTTTCTGGAAAGATCACCGCTTTAACGTTATCGATACTCCTGGACACGTTGACTTCACAGTTGAAGTTTACCGTTCACTTAAAGTACTAGATGGCGGCATCGGTGTGTTCTGTGGTTCTGGTGGTGTTGAACCACAATCAGAAACTAACTGGCGTTATGCTAATGATTCAGAAGTTGCACGTATTATCTTCGTAAATAAATTAGACCGTATGGGTGCTGATTTTTACCGTGTAACTGAGCAAGTACGTAAAGTACTTGGCGCAACTCCACTAATCATGACTTTACCAATTGGTATTGAAGATGAGTTTGTTGGTGTTGTAGATGTTTTAACTAAAAAAGCATACGTTTGGGATGACACTGGTCTTCCTGAAAACTACGAAATCACAGACGTTCCTGCAGACATGGTAGATAAAACTGACGAGTATTATGAAATGCTTGTTGAAACTGCCCTTGAGCAAGACGATGCACTACTTGAAGCTTACATGGAAGGTGAAGCACCTTCTTTAGAAGACATCAAACGTTGTATCCGTAAAGGTACTCGTGACCTTGCTTTCTTCCCAACATACTGTGGTTCTGCGTTTAAGAACAAAGGTATGCAGCTTATTCTTGACGCTGTTGTTGATTACTTACCAGCTCCTACAGAAGTTGATCCTCAACCTCTTATGGATGAAGAAGGTAACGAAAATGGCGAGTTCGCAGTAGTATCTACTGACGAACCTTTCAAAGCGTTAGCATTCAAAATAATGGATGACCGTTTTGGTGCATTAACATTCGTACGTATTTACTCAGGTAAACTAAACAAGGGTGACACTATCCTTAACTCGTTTACTGGTAAAACTGAGCGTGTTGGCCGTATGGTTGAGATGCAAGCAGATGACCGTAACGAATTAACTAGCGCACAAGCTGGTGACATCATTGCTATCGTAGGCATGAAAAACGTGCAAACAGGTCACACTCTATGTGATCCTAAGCACCCAGTAACACTTGAGCCAATGGTATTCCCAACTCCAGTAATCTCGATTGCTGTACAGCCTAAAGATAAAGGCGGTAATGAGAAAATGGGTGTTGCTATCGGTAAAATGGTTGCAGAAGATCCATCTTTCCAAGTTGAGACTGATGAAGATTCAGGCGAGACTATCCTTAAAGGTATGGGTGAGCTTCACTTAGATATCAAAGTAGATATTCTTAAGCGTACTTACGGCGTAGACCTTATTGTTGGTCAACCACAAGTTGCTTACCGTGAAACTATCACTAAAGAAATTGAAGATAGCTACACGCATAAGAAACAATCTGGTGGTTCTGGTCAGTTCGGTAAAATCGACTACCGTATCAAGCCAGGCGAAGTTGCTTCAGGCTTCACGTTTAAATCATCAGTTGTTGGTGGTAACGTACCTAAAGAATTCTGGCCTGCAGTAGAAAAAGGCTTTAAATCAATGATGGGTACTGGTGTTCTAGCTGGTTTCCCTGTACTTGACGTTGAAGTTGAACTTTTCGACGGTGGTTTCCATGCCGTGGATTCATCTGCAATCGCGTTCGAAATCGCTGCTAAAGGCGCTTTCCGTCAATCGATCCCTAAAGCGGGCGCACAACTTCTTGAGCCAATCATGAATGTTGACGTGTTCACTCCAGAAGATCACGTTGGTGACGTAATCGGTGACCTTAACCGTCGTCGTGGTATGATGAAAGACCAAGAAGCTGGTTTAACAGGCAGCCGTATTAAAGCTGACGTACCGTTATCAGAAATGTTCGGTTACATCGGTACACTACGTACAATGACATCTGGTCGTGGTCAGTTCTCTATGGAGTTCTCACACTACGCTGCATGTCCGCAAAACGTTGCTGATACAGTAATCGCTGCAGAAAAAGAGAAGAAAGCTGCTAAGTAATTAGCTCTTTAACTCTTTAAGAAAACCCGCACATGTTGCGGGTTTTTTATTGCCTATAATTAACTAACCTGAACTTTTGATAATAAACCTGCCTCCATTTCAAGCAGCCACTTTTAATACTAATACTAATACTAATACTAATACTAATACTAATACTAATACTAAGTAACTTAGAGCTCTGGCTAGAGAAAAAATGTAAATATAATTACGGTTCAATATGTTAGTAAATCTCATAAGCAAGGTTTAGATTAACTAAAATAATTATGCTATTGCTACCACTAAGACTATTTAAGCCCGTTTAAAATCATGATTGTCTTTGAGAGTTTGGTGCTTTTTTAGGTAGCTATTTTTTTATTATTAGTAGGTTAGATTTAGTATTAGTTAAGGAGTGCTCATAGGTTGGATCTTAAGGAATAAAACTTGAAAACATGCTCTGAATTTGATCTGATAGTAATCGCCAAACCACTATCTATCCCAAAAGCAGAGCATGAATAAATATAATACTGAGTTAAACAAAATA
>NZ_JADYXF010000083.1:0-8754 GCF_015864385.1 Pseudoalteromonas sp. SWXJZ94C | reverse complement strand
ATACTCCACAGTGGGTCTTCACGATAAAACGACATACAAATGACTGTCCAAACGGCCATCTCAACAGGAAGCCTTCTGAATTGGGTGCGTAGCTATTGGCTAGAGAAAGTGCGGTAGTGAGTTGCAAAATAAAAGGCTCCTGAATAAATTCAGAAGCCTTTATAAACTAACCAGAAGATCGGTCAATGGATCGTTAAATATTTCTTAACTGATCGGCATTAAGCCTTGTGCTGGGTTTTTTATTGCCTTTAAATAATCGATGATTTAAATATTACATAGTGCGACATAATTTATACAAATATTTAATATTATTAGAATATTTAATTAACCACACTTTATTTTAGCTGTGCTAGTTTTGTTAATAGGATCCTAAAACCTCGCTGTGGCGCCGCAGCATTTAACTAAAAGTAAGGTCCAATATGAAAAGTAAACTAACTAAACTGCAAAATAATGCTGATGTAGATATGACACCTATGCTTGATATAGTGTTCATATTACTAATTTTCTTTATTGTAACTACATCTTTTGTAAAACCGGTAGCTATTGAATTAAACCGCCCGCTCGATAGCCCTCAAATAGACAAACCAGTTAAAAATGCGTTATTTAGTATTGATGAAAGTAACGCAGTGTACTTTGCTGATAGGTTGATTGACTTAGAGCAAGTCTCTACTAACTTAGCAATGTTTGCTGCAAAATATGAAATAAGTTCGGTATTGATAAAAGCTGACGAAAATAGTAATCACAATACATTGATGAATGTAATGAACAATATTAAAGAGTATGAGAACTACTCTATTGCCCTAGTCTCTAAATAAGCATTTAGAATAAACAAAGGGCCTTACGGCCCTTTAACTATAAATAACAATAGGGAGTGTTATCTTTAAAAACGGTATTCTGCGCCTACATAGTAATAAGCACCATTAAATCCAAATGGAGCTGAGCGACGAGAGTATTCAAACACGCCAGAGCTACTTACCACTGTATTGCCATTAGCATCTACAATTGTGCCCGAGCGAGAGTTACCAATTTCATTCTTATCTGGGTAAACATCAAACAAGTTGTTTGCACCAATATTTACAGATAAATTTTCAGTTACAAAATAATTAACTTTTACATCAGTTAAAATTTCTGCTGAATAAGTTTGGCTGCCACCATCTTCAACTGTGTATTCACCAAAGCGATTAAGCGATAAATTAACCGTCCAGTCTTCATTTTGGTAAAGCGCACTTAAGTTAATGCGATCTTCAGGCTGCCATTCTTCAATGATTGAAATTTCTTGGTCTGAGAATACATCTTCAACTGGCACAGTTTCTAAACCTGAACCTGATGGTGTAAATAATGAAACAACATCAGTTTTAGTAAAGTTAGCTGCTAATGTAAAATCAAGCGTGCCACCTAAGCCTTCAGTATTCCATGTTGCTACAAAATCAACACCGCGAGTTTCTGTATCAGCTCCATTTAAGAAAAATTGACCAGCTCCTGCACCTGAGCTAACTAATGCAGCATCTAAGCTTGAAGATAAACCTTTACCTAAACGGTTACTTATAACTATACGGTCGTCGATATCTATTGAGTAGTAATCAACCGTTACGTTAATGTTATCTGTAACGTTATAAACAATACCTAAACTGCGGTTTTGCGATTTTTCTTCTTTAAGTTTTGGAATACCTAAACTTTGCGCAAGTGCTGAGTCATTTCTAAAAGTACCTACTTCTTCAGCTACTAACGTGCCATCTGGACCAATAACAAACTGTGTACTTATGTTGTTAAAGTACAATTGCTGCATTGAAGGCGCTCTAAAACCTGAACTTAACGCACCACGTAATGAAACGGCATCCGTTATTGACCAGTTACCAGCAAGTTTAAAGTTGACTGTATCGCCAAAACCTTTGTAATTATCGTAGCGTAATGCACCTGATAAAATTACATCATCAATTACATAGGCTTCTGCGTCTAAGTAAAACGAAATTACATCTCGCGACTCATCAACCGACGATGCTGGCGATGAACCACCAAAACCTTGCGTTCCACCCGACGCATCTTCAGAGCCTATTCCGCCGCTTAAACCATCGTATATGCTCACACCATTGTTAGTATCGTAATCACGGTATGCGTATTCATTACCCTCTAAAATGCGGTATTCATCAGTACGTATTTCAGCACCCATCGCTAAAGAGTAATCATCAAAGTTTTGAGTAAAATCAATATTGAGTGTTTGTAGTGATAATTCCATACCGTAAGCATATGCTTCACGTGGGATCGTTGCGCGAATATCAGCGGCACTTAAACCTTGATCGTAACGTAAAAAGTTAGCATAAGAAGCATTGATAGTGTCACTTGTTGTGTAATCAATACTGTTTTCGCCGTAAGTATAAGAAATATCTAAACTAGCGTCGTTATCAAACTCAGTTTTATAACCAAAGTTATAAGAGATATCGTCGATAGTCGTATTAATTTTTGGTAAGAAACCTAGCGGAATAGTTGCGTCGTTATCTTGTAAAACAGAGTTACCATCTGCATTTGCATTATGGCGGAAAAATGCTGCCGATTCATTATCACGTGTAGAGTAAGTAATGAAACCATAAAGCTCGCCATCACCTAATTGGTAACCCGTATTCACAACTAAACCAAATTGTTGTGAGTCTGCATCACCAATTCTAAAAGTGTCTCTATCTGCTGTAAGTTCGCGAGGGTCACCGGCTAATAAAGTACCATCGCTAAGTTCTGTACAACCATAAAACTGACACGAACCATGTACACCGGCACGATTTGTTGGCGCTCGGTCGCGATAATTAAGTGTTACATTTACATATCCGTCGTCGCCTAAAGCAAGACCTTTGTTAAAATCTAGGTTAACAGTTTCGCCATCGCCTTCAGAATATTGCCCGTAATTTATAGCGGCTTTACCACCTTCACTACCATCTTTAAGTACAATATTAATTACACCAGCAATTGCATCCGAACCATACTGCGCAGCAGCACCGTCGCGTAATACTTCAATACGTTTAATTGCAGAAGCTGGAATTGCATTCATATCGGTACCCGCAGTACCACGGCCTACCGATGAGTTAATATGAATAATACTTGCTTGGTGACGACGTTTACCGTTGATCAGCACTAAGGTTTGATCTGGACCTAAACCACGAAGTGTCGCAGGTCTTAATGCATCAGTACCATCACTAATAGCTGAACTTGAAAAGTTAAAAGAAGGGGCAATAGCCTGTAACATGCGACCCACTTCTGTCTGGCCTGTATTTTCAAGTGCTTCTGCACTCAAAATATCTACTGGAACGGGTAAATCTTCAACTGAACGACCCGCTACACGACTACCTATGATAGCAATTTTTTCAATTTTTTCTTGAGCAACATCTTCTGCTGCATTTACGCCTTGCGAATTTGCTGCAAGTAACGCTGGTAATATAGCTGCACTGACCGCTGAAAGCTTAATCATGTTGTTATCATTCCTGTTGATTTGTTTGAGTTTTATACTCAGTAAACCATCTTGATCAACAACCGCATCGAGTTGGGTCCCACTTAACAATGCCTGTAAGGCATCTAACTGGGTGTAAAATCCATAAACCGAATTTGCATCGTACTGCTTTGCTAACTCATAAGAAAACATCACGGTTTGCTCTGTTTGTTTAGCAAATTCAATTAAGGCTTTATCTGCTCGCTGCGCTTTGATATCAAATTGCACCATTTGCCCAGTGGTTTGTGTAGCTGCTTGTACACTTAAGCTCAAAAAAGCCGGTACAAGCACACTAAAGCCACTCAATAAATGCGTTTGGTTACTGCGCAACTTATACAAACAGGTGGCAAACAAAAATCCTCTATAGTTTTGTTTCTTTTTTTTAATGTTTTTTTTACTTACAGTCTTTATTGGTGCAACTTTATCTAACATTTTCTTAATTTGCATAACTGCTACTTATGATTCTGTATGGTGTTTAAGACTGACTACGTATTCACCTAAACGCTCATGATCAATTGAAAAGTTTGTTTGTAAACTCTCAAGTAATCCTTCAACGTCACCTGCTTTAAATACTCCCGCAACTTTAATACTGCCAAGCTCTGCAGATGAAAGCTCAAAACGTGTTGAGGTATAGCGGCTAACTTCATTTAATGCATCACTTAGCTCTTCACCATTAAAAATAAGCATGCCGTTTTGCCATGCTAAATCTCGTTGTACATCGTCAACAGATAACTGAGTAATTGGTTTAGTAATGCTTTTTTGAATAATGATTTTTTCGCCTGAGGTAACAATGTTTGCGTTAATTTTTCGAATTTTTTGTGTGCTGTTATTAGCAAGTTGATAGGCTTTAAAATCATTAGCATCTACAGCAACACTTGGATCGGTAACCATAACTTTACCTTCAGTTACTACCAGCTCTAAATCTGAAGAGGTATTGCGTTGAACATTAAATACAGTGCCTAAAGCCGTAAAGCTCTTATCGCCAGCCATAACACTAAACGGGCGGGTAGCATCTTTTGCAACATTAAATCGCCCTTCACCTTTGCTTAAAAGTAATTGCCTACGTCCTTTGCTGTATGCGACCTCTAATAAACTATTGGTATTTAACTGAACAATAGTGCCATCAGGTAATACGTATGTGGCTTGCTCGCCTACTTTCGTTTTATAAATTTTAGTGTAATTAATCTTTGCTAACTCTTGGCTGTAACCACTTTCTAAATTAATGAGTAAATAGCTGCACACCATTAACGCAGCAAATAAACTCGCTGCTATTGAATACGAAAATACCCAGTTAGATTTTTGTGGCACGGTACTGCGATGAGGAAATAAACTACTTAATTCATTTAATACCGACAGCTCATCCCATAAATGGGCTAGCTCGTATACGGCATCTTGATGAGCCGTACTTTGCATCATCCATAATTTAAATTGCTCTTTTTCGTCATCATTAAGTCCGCGATCAATCGCACTTATCCAATCACAGGCTTTTTCTAAAATTAAGTCTTTTGAGGTAAACTGATGCACATTACTCATTTTGCTACCCTCTGAGTAGACAGCGGTTGCAGTGACGTTGGAATATTATCGCTATGCGCATTAATATTCCGGTCATGCTCTCGCATATACAATATTGTTTGTAATAATCCTTTGGCAATGTGTTTTTCAACAGTACTTTGACTTAGCTGCATTTGTTCTGCTATTTCTTTTTGACTCATGCCATATACTTTTTTTAATATAAAACACTTTCGAATTGATGAGCTTAATTGCTCGGTTGCTTTGCAAAAAAGTAAAAAGCGCTCTTTTGAAGTGTATTCGTCTTCTAATTGCATTGATTTAAGCAACGTGGGTAATTCACTGTCGTGCTCTAAAGACTCGCTAAATTTGTTATCCCATTTTGCAATGTGATTTAGCGCTAAATGTTTAGCTGTTTTGAGCATGTAACTACGCGTAAATTGAATATCTTGCTTTAAATCAGCTTCATAGCTTTTTATAAACGTTTCTTGCACAATGTCTTCTACATCATCGGGTTGTACAATACGTGATACAAAACGTTTAAGTTGACTTGAAACATCAACAAATGTTGACGTAAAACTTACTTTTTTCGTCATCCTTAACACCCACCTGTTATTGTTTGTATGGTCGTTAGATTACGAGTTTTAAGCATAAAAACCAAGCCCAGATGTTAACATTAGGTAATTTAAATAAATGAGAAGATATATGAGTAAACTTTTAGACTACATAAGGCTTAGCTTTTTTGCATGTGGTTTACTACTTGGTGTACAAATACCTGCTTTTGTTAGCAATTTTGGACAAGCGCTCAACGCACATTTAGTTGAGGCAAATACGGCAATTGCACCATTTAAAAAAGATGCAGCTCAATACTTTAATAATGATTTGAGTAAACTCATTAAACATTACCAAAATTTAGGTGATGATATAGTTGGTAAAGGTGGGAATCATATAAATACACTTTTTAAACGCCAACAAAGCCTACAACAAGCAGTAAATGAATTTACCCAATCCCCATATTTATTTACTTTATCGAGTGATCTTACAAACATAAAACAACAAGTTTGGCTTCATTTTGAAGGGCAAATAATACTTAAAAAAGACTCTATTACTGCCGCTATTATTGCTGCCATTTTAATAGCAATGCTTGCTGAACTTTGTGGGTTTTTATTACTTGTTGGCTTTAAACGAGGCTACAAAAAACTGTTAAAAATTAAGGAATAAATAAAGACTTCATAAAATCGTAAAACACGTCAGTTTTTCGTGTTGTTAAGCTGTTCTGTGGTCGTAAAAACCATACCGGTGCATCACTTTGTGCCATTACACCTGGCATTACTTCTATTAAAGTGCCATTTTTAATGTCTTCATGAATTGCTATCATTGATTTAATTGCAATACCATGACCAGCAATCGCTGCTTGAGTCATGTTGTCTGAATTAGAAATAGTAAATCGTGTTCTCGCGTTAAACGTGTGTATTTTACCTTGTTCATCAAAAAGCTTTAATTGCCTTTGCCACGGTAAACATACCCAGTAATGGTCGCTCAATTGCGTTAAGTTTTTAGGCATCCCATATTTTTCTATATAGCTAGGAGCTGCGCAAAGTATACGGCTATTGTTAACTATTTTTCGCGAAAGCAAACCTGAATCATTTAGTTGCCCAACTCGAATTGCCACGTCTTGTGCATCATCAACTACATTTACAAAATGATCGGTTATTAAAAAATCCAGTTTTAGCTCAGGATAATTTTGCTCAAATTCAGTTAACTTTGGCATTACATATTTTGAAAAAACCCAAGGAGGCATCGTTACTCTTAACAAACCACTAACAGAAGAACTGCGTGCACCAATACTGTGTTCAGCGTCATGTAGTGCCTCAATAATAGCCCCCACTCGCGTGTAAAAAATCTCTCCTGCCGGCGATAAACGTACTCTGCGGCTATCTCTAAAAACTAAAACAGTAGACAATTCACGCTCTAATTTACTTAGCCGATGGCTTACTGTTGCAGGTGATAAGCGTTGCTCACGCGCTGCAGCAAGTACCCCCTTGTTTTCGACTACCGCTATAAACGTTTCTAAGTCACTCAAGTTATACATAATAATGCCAATATATACTTTTCAATGTTTAACATTTTCGAATGAAGCTTTCACTTTTGCAATGTTTATTTAAATAACTAAAACACTATACTCGAACGCAGTTCAATTATTGAGGTTTTATCATGAGTTTAAAAGCGCAAATAGATGCGTACAATGTTGAAAAAGATGCCAAGTTACCGGCTGATGTTTTAGCATTAATGAACACGACAAACGAAGAACTGATTGCACAGCATATTAAAGATAACGCTTTGCAAATTGGTCAAAAAGTAGAAAACTTTAGCCTAGCTAATCACAACGGCAAAAACGTTGAGCTTGAAGATTTACTTAAAAAAGGCCCGGTAATTGTTAGCTTTTACCGTGGTGGTTGGTGTCCATATTGTAATTTAGAGCTAAAAGCCCTGAACGATTACTTACCTCAATTTAAAGCTCAAAACGCACAGTTAGTAGCAGTATCACCACAATTACCTGACGAAACGTTATCTACAGCACAAAAGAATGAACTTGAATTTGATGTTCTTTCAGATGTAAGCAATAAAGTAGCAGAGCAATTTGGCTTATTATTTACGCTAGATGAGCGTATTCAAGCTTTGTATACTAAGTTTGGTATTGATTTTGAACATTACTACGGTGATAAAAGTTATAAACTTCCGTTACCGGCTACCTACGTAATTAATCAAGATAGCATTATTACTTACGCATTTTTAAGCGAAGACTACACATTACGCGCAGAACCTATTGATATAATGACAGCACTTGAATCGGAGAATAGTTAATGTCTATTTTAAAATCGTTAAAAACAATCACACTTTCACTTCTTGTAGGTACTAGCCTTGTATCAGGCTATGCAATAGCTGATGAAGCACAAGAACAAGCAAAACCTAAAGTACTTATTTTTGATGTAAACGAAACTCTACTTGATTTAACGTCAATGCGTACCTCGATTGGTAAAGCACTTGGCGGACGTGAAGACTTATTACCATTGTGGTTTTCTACAATGTTACATCATTCACTTGTAGATACTGTAACAGGTGATTACCACGATTTTGGTCAAATTGGTGTTGCTTCTCTTGCAATGGTTGCTAAAAACAACAATATCAAAATTACTAATGAGCAAGCTAAAACAGCTATTGTTACTCCACTTTTAACACTTCCGCCACATAGCGATGTTAAAGAAGGCTTGGCTAAACTTAAAGCACAAGGCTACAAATTAGTTAGCCTTACAAACTCTTCAAACAAAGGTGTACAAGCACAGTTTGAAAGCGCTGGTTTAACGTCGTACTTTGATGCGCGTTACAGTATTGAAGATATTAAAATTTATAAACCGGATCTACGTGCTTACGAGTGGGTACTTAAAAAGCTAAATGTAAAACCAAGTGAAGCAATGATGGTAGCGGCGCACGGTTGGGATGTAGCTGGTGCTAAACAAGCTGGTTTACAAACGACCTTTATTGCACGCCCAGGTAAAGCACTTTACCCATTAGCAAAAAAACCAGATCATGTAGTAAAAGACTTATTTGAACTAGCTGAAATACTTAAATAATACTAGGGGCTGTTGATCTTTGTAGTATATATATTAATCAGCCCACATTGGTAGCCACATCATAGTGAATGCTAAAGCGAGCATGGAATGATAATTCCGTTCAAGCTTTTCATACCTTGTAGCTATCCCTCTATATTGTTTGAT
>NZ_JADYXF010000082.1:0-9742 GCF_015864385.1 Pseudoalteromonas sp. SWXJZ94C | reverse complement strand
CGGGAGCCGGATTTGAACCGACGACCTTCGGGTTATGAGCCCGACGAGCTACCAGACTGCTCCATCCCGCGCCTGTAATTTCTTTAAAGCAACTTCGTTTTATTTACGAGCCTGCCTTGAAGAGAGCGCTACTATATAGGAATAAACATATAATGCAAGGCTTAAAGCACTTAAAGTTGTTCAAGTGCGCAAAAAGCAATCAAAACACTATTCTGCACTCAACCTTTGATGTGGTGTAATCATTTTTTGCCACTCCCAATCAGGGTGTCCCATAACAATAAAGTCAGGGTTTTCAGTGCTTTCACGCTGATTATAGGTTAGCGGATTAAATTCAGCATCTGTAATGCAGCCGCCAGCTTCCTCAACAATAATTTGTGATGCGCCAGTATCCCACTCACCTGTTGGACCGATTCTTAAAAAACAATCGGCTTTACCCTCTGCAACAGCACAAGCCTTTAATGAACATGAACCCACTGCAATGGTTGTAAATTGAGCGTTTAAGTATTGGCTTACAGCTTCAATTTTTTGACGACGACTCACAGCAAGCGTAAGGGTGTTTGGTGTTGCTACAGATATTTGCTTATCGTTTGCATTTTCGCGTTTGAAAGCACCATTTTTTGCTGTCGCAAAATAAGTAATTCCTTTTGCTGGCCAATGAATAACACCAAGTACTGGGTGGTTATTTTCAATCAATGCAATATTTACTGCAAAGTCGCCACTTTCTAAAATAAACTCACCAGTGCCATCCATCGGATCGAGTAACCAATAACGCTGCCAATTTTGTCTATCAGCAAGTGCTGGTATAGGTGTTTCTTCCGACATAATTGGAATGTCAGGCGCAAGTGATTTCAATCCAGCAACCAGTACGTCGTTTGCAGCTAAATCAGCTTTGGTAACCGGCGTGTTATCTGATTTCTCTTGCTGGCCAATATCGCCTTTTTTATAAATGGCCATGATTGCATTACCAGCAAGTTCAGCTAATTCAATACAAGGTTCAATTAATTTATTCATCGGCAGCTCCAGACGCTAAGTATTTATCTAATAATAGCAAAGCGGCAACACTGCGAGCTTCGGTAAAATCTTCTTGGTCTAATAATGACTGCAAGTCGATTAATGGCCACTTAACAACAACCAGTGTCTCTGGCTCATCTCCTGGTAATGTTTTTGGATAGAGTTGCTTAGCAAACAATATATGCATGGTGGCATTAAAGTAACTAGGTGCCATGGTAACGGTTCTTAGTGGTTTAAAGTATTCAGCACCAAAACCCACCTCTTCCTTAAGCTCTCTGTTAGCTGCTTGCTCTGGTGTTTCACCAGGATCTATTAATCCTTTTGGAAACCCTAATTGATAGTCGTTAGTGCCTGCACAATATTCACGTACGAGTAGTAATTCGTTATCGGCAGTTAGAGGCACAATCATCACTGCGCCTCGACCACCGCCGCGAATTCGCTCATATTGGCGCTCTTCGTTATTAGAGAATTTAAGTTCTAAAGATTCCACAGTAAATAGTCGACTTTTAGCGACAACATTATTACTAAGAATTTGCGGTGGTGTTGGGTGCTTTTTCTGTGTCATTGGCGTTAATTTGCTATCATGGCAGTTAGTTCAATAATAAACCTTATAAGTTGAAATTCCTATGTTAAATTGGTCAAAAATCGATACCGTTTTGCTTGATATGGACGGAACATTACTCGATTTACATTACGACAGTCATTTTTGGCTTAACGTAATTCCACAACAACATGCATTAGCAAGAGGCATTAGCTTAGACGCAGCCAAAGCAGATATTTTAAAACGCTATCAAGCCGTAAGCGGTCAAATACAGTGGTATTGCTTAGATTACTGGGAACAACAATTAAGCTTGCCTATTATGGAACTTAAGCGCGAATCAAAGCATTTAATTAAAATGCGAGAAGACGTACCTCACTTTTTAACAGAGCTTAAAAAAGCAGGTAAAGAGTTAATTTTGCTTACTAACGCCCATCCTGAAAGTGTCATGCTCAAATTTGAAGAAACTGCGATAGATAATTATTTAGATGGCGTAGTCTCTACTCATGAATATGGGATAAGTAAAGAGCAGCAAAGTTTGTGGCATAAAGTGCAAGACGACTTAGGTTTTAATAAAAACCGTACACTGTTTATTGACGACAGTATCCCCGTTTTAAATGCCGCACGAGAATACGGCATTGAACATTTACTTGCAGTTGCTAACCCCGATAGCCAACAACCACATAACGAAATAGCCGATTACCTAAGCGTTACCGACTACCGCAAGTTAATATAACTCAAATTACCCGAATTAACTTTTTGGGTAACGCGCTTCTAGACCTTGATATACTAATTTTGCAAAATCAGCATGTTCTGTATCAAGGCTTTTAACTACTTCAACTAAATGTTCGTTATCTTCTTGTCCGTTCCACTCTTTAATGTAGCTACCGTCTTTGTAGCCGTGATCTTGGCGGAAAAAGTTTAACGTGTTTTTACCTACGTAGCCACGATATAAATCATCAATATCCATACCCATTTGCGCCATACAGCCGGCAAAGGCACCTGCATTAAACGTTTTATCAGCAACAGCAGACGCCGCTAATATCTCTAGTGTTTGTTTAAAGTCATCAGCTTGTTGAGCACTGCTAAGCTCAGTTTCAAGTTGCTTTGCTAAGTCTTCGTAGCTAGTTTCGCCGTCAATTCTAAGCGATAGACCAAAATGAAAAATATCAACCAACTCTAAAATAACTTGTTCAGTATCTGGTGTTTGTTTTTTCCACCATTTCCAACCATGATGATCCAACATTTCAGCACACTCAACCCAAATAGCGCGGTACCATTCAAACCCTTGAGTAAACCATTGCTCATGTACTTTAGTATTCATGGCGTTTTGCATTTCTAGCATCACTACTAGCTTGTTTAAATTGGCAGACATATCAATTCCTGTCGTTTTGGTTGGCGTAATTTTCGTTGATGTAATAATACAGATAAAATGCTGATTGTGCATTGCTGTATATTTTCATTAATGTGCTAATTATGTTTATCGTGACGTCGTAAACTCATGCCAAGAATCAATTAAATCAATAAAATCTTCAAAGCCACAACCACTGCTTAAACCATTTTCTTCAAGCGCTAAATCGTCATCTTGATACGCTATTAGGTCTTCGCTGTCTTGATGAAGCGCATGCGCTTCAAATAATGCTTCGTCTTTCGTTAATATTAGATCTATTTCTTGGCCTTTTAGCGTTAGCGGCTCATAGCTTGAGCTTACCGATGCAATAAGCGCTTGCACCATGGCTACTTTGTCTTTGCCTATTTCTTCGTTTAGCCAGCGACCAATAATGGCGTGTTCACTGCTTATTTTAATACGTAACCCGCTAATAGGATCGCGAATAAATTGATATTCCATAGGGTATACCTGTAAATCTTTAATTGCGTAATTATATACGTAAACGACTACAAACCACAGAACATATAAAGCAAAATAGCGCCACAAGGGCGCTATTTTACTCAGCTTTAAAGCTGTTAACTTCGCGATTTATAACGCGCAGCGTCAATAATCGACCATAAGTAAATAATAGGCACAAGTACAAAACCTACAAGCACATAAATTAGTGCATAACTTATTATAATAGCGAGTGCAAAAAATATAGCCGCTAAAATACGCCCTTGCACTAACTGCCCTAAACCAGGAAAAAATATATTACATAATGCTGCGATTACGTTACCGCCAGAACCTTGATCCGCCATACTAACCTCTGTATTTATTTAATTTTATAATTATTTACCTACACACTCTATGCCAATTTATTAAAGCTTACAAATCAAATAGTTAAATTAGTCTAGATTTAGAGAGTTGGTAAATTTTGCTAAAATCAGGTCAAATTAGCAATTATTGTTATCCGTTTACACTTTTTTATTCGCTTAATTAATTAGCAAGTTACTCGTTTTGAACACTATTTTATAAATAGCTGTTTATAAAAACAGTATTTTATTTAGCCTAACAAAAACACCTGTTATACTGCCCACAATATTGATTAAAAAGGCGTAACGATGGACGTTTCACAATTACTCGATGGCTTAAATGACAAACAACGCGATGCCGTTGCAGCCCCACTACAAAACATGCTGGTATTAGCAGGTGCTGGGTCTGGTAAAACACGAGTGTTAGTTCATCGTATTGCGTGGCTTATGCAAGTTGAGCAAGCCTCCGCTTACAGTATTTTTGCAGTTACCTTTACTAATAAAGCAGCTAAAGAAATGCGTGGCCGTGTTGAAGAAACACTAAAAGCGCCTGTAGGTGGTATGTGGATTGGTACTTTCCATGGTTTATCACATCGTATTTTACGTGCTCATCACCGTGAAGCTAACTTACCTGAAGCCTTTCAAATTTTAGACTCTGACGATCAGCTTCGGATGATCAAGCGCTTATTAAAATCGATGAATATTGATGATAAAAAATGGCCCGCTAAGCAATTTGGCTGGTATATAAGCGCCAAAAAAGATGAAGCACTTCGCCCTAAAGATATACAAGCATACGACATTAACGAGCAAATGATGCTGCGAGTTTACGCCGCCTATCAAGAGGCCTGTGATAGAGCCGGCCTAGTTGATTTTGCTGAAATATTACTACGCAGCTACGAAGTGTTAAAAAATAACCCTACGTTACTGCGTCATTATCAGCAACGCTTTGCACATATGCTCGTAGACGAGTTCCAAGATACAAATACCATTCAATATGCTTGGTTAAAGTTACTTGCTGGCGATACTAACAGCATTATGATTGTAGGCGACGATGACCAAAGCATTTATGGTTGGCGTGGTGCTAAAATCGAAAACATTAAACGTTTTTTAACTGACTTTAGCGCTGAAACCATTCGTCTTGAACAAAACTACCGTTCAACCGCGACTATTTTGAAAGCGTCCAACGCATTAATTCAAAATAACTCAGAACGTATGGGTAAAAGCTTGTGGACCGACGGTAACGATGGCGAGCCAATCTCTATTTATGCAGCATTTAATGAGTTAGACGAAGCACGCTTTGTAAGTAGCAAACTACGAAGCTGGTTAAATGCAGGTAATGCCCTACAAGATGCCGCAATTTTATACCGTAGTAACGCGCAATCTCGTGTACTCGAGGAGGCCATGCTGCAAGAAGGCTTAAAATACCGTATTTATGGTGGTATGCGATTCTTCGAACGACAAGAAATTAAGGATGCGCTTTCGTATTTACGCCTAGTAGGTAATCGTCAAGACGATGCCGCGTTTGAACGTGTAATTAATACTCCAGCACGCGGTATTGGTGATAAAACATTGAGCCATATACGAGATTGTGCACGAGCAGAATCATTACCGCTTTGGTATGCCGCAAAAGCAATTGTAGAACAACAGCATTTATCTGGTCGTGCTTCTGGTGCAGTTACTAAGTTTGTAGAGCTAGTTGAACAAATAGAAGATAAAATTAGCGACCTAACTTTACATGAGCAAGCCAAGTACACAATCCAAACCTCAGGCTTGATGGCAATGTACCAAGCTGAAAAAGGTGAAAAAGGCCGTGCTCGCGTAGAAAACTTAGAAGAACTAATTAGCGCATGTGACCAGTATGAGCTTCCTGAAGACGAAGAATACAGCTCGCCTTTACAAGGCTTTTTAGCACATACATCACTTGAGTCAGGTGAAGGGCAGGCAGAAGAACACGAAGACGCAGTTCAAATGATGACACTTCACTCAGCAAAAGGCTTAGAATTTCCGCTAGTGTTTATGGTGGGCGTAGAAGAAGGCATGTTCCCTTCTCAGCAAAGTAACGAAGAGTCGGGTCGCTTAGAAGAAGAACGCCGCCTTTGTTATGTAGGCATGACACGAGCAATGGATAAGTTATACATTAGCCATGCTGAGAGTCGCCGCTTATACGGGCAAGAAAAATACCATAGTCCATCACGCTTTTTACGCGAAATACCTGAGGACTGCGTAGAAGAAATCCGTATTAAAACACAGGTTTCTCGTCCGCCTGCCGCCGGGCGTTTTAGCGCATCAGTTAGCCATGCCGCATTTGAAGACAGTGGTTTTAATTTAGGTCAACGGGTTCTGCATGCTAAGTTTGGCATTGGTACCGTACTTAATTACGAAGGCAGTGGCGCGCAATCTCGCGTACAAGTTAACTTTGATGACCTTGGCACTAAATGGTTAGTAACGGCCTATGCACGATTACAAGCGATATAAAGCACATCTAAATGAATTGGGGCAACAACTAGCTGACGCGTATCATCGTCAGCTAATCCTGATTACTGGCAGCTCAGCTTGGTGCTATGAATTACTCTATTCATTAATAGATGATGACAATACACTTGTGGTATCTAAGCAGAGTGCGCTTAAAAATTCATACTGGCCTACCCGCACTCATCAAATTTTAGGGCAAGAATTTGCTCACGCCGTTTATGATGGCTTTAGTGGTTTGCACCCAGATAAACTTGCGGCACTTGGCGGCGCTGTTAAAGCCGGTGGTATGCTGTTTTTATTACTGCCTGAATTAGATGACTTACCTACTTGGCAAGACCCTTCATTAAGTACAGTGCAATCACACGGTCATACCATTAACTACAGTTTATTTAATCAACGTTTCGCAACTGTTATTAAACAATTACCTGCTTTTCATTTTAGTGAAAAAGATGGCTGTATTAATAATGCCGTAACTTCTGTTACTTATAATAAAATTGATTATGAGCCTCAGCAAAGCTGTGTTGATCAAATAATAAAAGTGGCTAATGGTCGTGCTAATAGACCATTACTTATTAATGCAGATAGAGGCAGAGGTAAGTCGGCAGCACTTGGATTAGCAACAGCAAAATTAATTGATAAAAAAGTAATTATTTGCAGTACTCAGTTTAAAGCTACGCATAGCAGCTTTAAGCATTTAGCTAAAGAGTTAGGCATGCAATATAACGCTGAAGATAAACAGCTCGCCAACTTACACTATGTTGCACCTGACGCACTATTAAATACGCTACCTGAGTGCGATTTATTACTCGTTGATGAAGCTGCAGCAATCCCTGTTCCGTTATTGCTGAAAATGCTAGCTCATTACCCTCGTATAGTCTTTGCTAGCACTCTGGTTGGATATGAAGGCAATGGCAGGGGTTATACCATTCGCTTTAGTAACTATATTAAAGCGCACTATAAAGCTTCTAAAGTTATAACGCTTGATGAGCCACTGCGCTTTGCTAAACACGACCCCCTTGAGAAGCACACACGCACTTTATTTGCACTTGATGCACAATATAAAGAGTTAAGTAGTGATCAATTAGAGCAGTCAGTACATAGCGAAATAACTCAGCAATCCCTTGTAAACAATGAGCCTTTACTGCAACAAGTTATTGCCCTGCTTGCATTGGCTCACTATCAAAGTAGTGTAAACGATTTACGCCAACTACTAGACGCACCATCGCAACGACTATTTATTAGCAAAATTAATAACCAATTAGTTGGCGTATGTTTAATCGCCATAGAAGGTGGTTTAAGTGAAGAACTTGCTCTACAGGTTATAAGCGGAGAGCGCCGCCCACAGGGTCACTTAATGGCTCAAACCCTCTCACAACTTAGCTTTAATAATAGCTACTTAACACAGTTGAGCGCTCGCGTTGTAAGAATAGCGATTGATCCGTGTTCTCACAATATGGGGTTTGGTAAAAAGCTACTTAGCTATTGCGAGTCGCAAGTAAAATCCCAATGCAGTTGGTTTGGAGCAAGCTTTGGCGCAACAGCGCAGTTACTTAATTTTTGGCAAAACCAAGGATTTGATACCATAAAGCTAGGTTATCAACGCGATAAAAGCACAGCTGAACATTCAGCGCTTGTGGTTAAATGCTTAAGCAACAAAAGTGCAATTATTCAACCTCTAAAAAAGCAGTTTAAAAACGATTTTTTTTATGGGCTTTTAACACACTTTAAAACACTAGATTGGCAACTTGTAAGTATTCTAATTGAAGGATTTAGCGATGGGTTAATAAGCCCCGATACTCGCGAACGATTAGCTTTGCTCGTAAACAGTAACTTCACTCAATTTAGTATTTCTGCAACTCTTTGGCAGTTACTGAGCCAGTCACCCTCTTATATATCTCAATTAACAGAGTTTGATAAACAACTTTTAATAAAGTTAGTACTTCAAAATGAATGTAATGAAAAAGTGATTCAACACTCAGATTTATTAGGAAAAAATCAGCTTGAGAATCAATTTAAACGTGCCATAAAAAACCTCATAAGTACCATCTAATAGCTTTTAGTTGCCCTATCTCTGTTAAATTTCATCCATCTTTAAGCTATTTATTTAATTTGTTCTATCCTTAAAGCATTAATAGGTAAATTAAGATAAAGGCATGGAATTAATAAACTTTAAAGTGGGCTGCAAAACAATTTCACTTAAAATACTCGATATTTTATTAACAGAGCGCTTTGACAATAATCTAACAACTTTACCAAACAATAATAAAAGCTTTATTGGTGTTAAAGATTATATGGATATACCAACGCCTGTTTTTGATTTAGGTATTATTTTAAATAATACCTCAACCGAACAAAGTAATGCGCATGTACTAAAGCAACTAAGAGCATGGCAAGAAAAACTATTAAACTGGTTCAATACCCTTCAAAGTAACTTGCTAAATAGCTCGGCTTCTATTTCAAGCAATGACGCAGAACTACAAGATTTTGTTCTGTTTTACAAAGAGTTCAGCACCGATAATGAAGACTTAAAATTAACAATGTCTCGGATTGACGAGCCTTTTCAATCATTGCTAGAAACGGTCAAAGAAGCCATAGCAGCCCATAATCAAAATGATCATAAACAAGTGTCAGCCCTGCTCGACAAAATTAAGCGTAATAGTCTAATTCAGCTCGAGCGTTTATTTGAATCAGCTAAAGAGCAAATAACATTAGACTATAAACCTATTATTGTTTTTACCACTAAAGACGGCTTAAACCCACATGTAGGGTTATTGGTAGATAAAGTCGAAGATAATATCGACTATAAAAAAGAAGACATTAAACCACTAGATAAGCTAACTGAGGTTGGTTTTGATCTAGACCCACAAACTAAAAATATGATGCGTGGGTTAATCAAGCTTTCACAAAAGCACAGTGTATTAATTGATCCAAGCGTAATATTTAAACCAACACAACTAGAAGAATCTGAAAGTGAAGAAACTCAAGCTTACGGACTATTTTGAATAGCCTTTATATTTGGTTATAAACTTTAGTACTGAAGTAATGAGCTATTCAGTTCGACTTGTATACTTAGGTGAATTGAAGAGACCTCGAGTGCGTAATGTTCATTACTCCCCTATATTTCACTTTTCTGCAGACGTAAAAATCCCAAACCTTTAGATTGGGGCTTTCTACAATGTGAAGTCGGTGCGCTACGCATACGCAGTAGAATGTTTTAATGCCCAAAGCGGTGGAGAGCCACAGTATAAATACTGCATTATCACTCTCTCAAGCTGCTTATTATCGCGCTATCGCAGAGACTGGTGAGATAAGTTGGCTTCTTTAAAGTGGGTCATGAGCTGTAATCGAATGAAATAAGGGATATTAATAGTGTGTATGGCGCGAGTTGTGCATTATTCATCCACATCTCACTTTTCTGCGGACGTAAAAAAGCCCGAATCGTTAGATTCGGGCTTTCTACAATTTGAAGCCTGGTAATGTCCTACTTTCACATAGCAAATGCTACACTATCATCGGCGCTGTTTCGTTTCACTACTG
>NZ_JADYXF010000081.1:0-9760 GCF_015864385.1 Pseudoalteromonas sp. SWXJZ94C | reverse complement strand
TTCCATGTCGCGTCTGTTAACATTAATCTTGGCATGAGGGTTCGGTGTAACGTTTTTTAGCGAATTCAATTATACCTTATCCTCATGCTGTTTGTTTTTTATACCGCAAAGATCAACACGCCCTAGATACAAAAAGTTTTTGCCTAGTTCTAGCGCAATTTTCTTATTGTTAAATAGACCCCATATATAAGCAGATTGGTATTAAATAAAAATGCCACTGACCTTAAGTCAGTGGCATTTTTTAATGCTTTTTAATTATAGGGCTAACTATTTACGTGGTTCATAATCTATTCTAAATATAACGGTATAAAGCACCGGTACTACAATTAATGTAAGTATGGTGGCAAAACCTAGCCCAAACATAATAGTTACTGCCATTGATTGAAAAAACACATCAAATAACAGTGGTATCATCCCCAATATAGTGGTTATAGCTGCCATAGCTACAGGGCGCACTCGGCTCACACCGGAGTCAAATACGGCTTGATATGGTTGCTTTCCTTCACGAAGCTCTAAATTTATTTGATCGACCAATACAATTCCATTTTTAATTAGCATACCACTTAAGCTTAACAAGCCAAGTAGCCCCATAAAGCTAAACGGTGTGTTCATAACAAGTAAGCCAGCACTCACGCCAATAATAGCAAGTGGTACAGTTGCCCAAATAACCAGAGGTTGTTTTACCGAGTTAAATAGCAATACAGTTACTGCAAACATGGCTAAATAACCCAGCGGTAACGAGCCAAAAATAGCTTTTTGTGCTTTGCTGGATGATTCAAATTCACCGCCCCATTCCAGCTCATATCCGTGTGGTAGCTTTATGTTTTCTATAGGAGCACGAATACGAGCAAATAGTTTTGCTGGTGTCTCGTCGCCTAAAACATTGTTGTCAGCCATTACCGTGATTGTGCGTTTACGATCGCGGCGCATTATAAGGCTGTCTTCCCACTCAACAACAAACTCATCAACTACCTGTGTAACGGGAACGAACACAGCCAGTACAGGGCTATATATTTGCAAATCGTGTACGCTTTCTACATTTAAACGCTCGTTTTCAGGTGAACGGGTAATGATAGGTAATAACTGCGTACCATCTCGATACACACCAACTTGTTTACCTGAAAGGCTTGTTAGTAACACGTTATCAAGATCTGATTTACTAATACCTAAGCGCCGCGCTTTTTGCTCATTAAATTGTGGGCGAATCATTTTAGTACGAGCACGCCAATCATTACGTATATTAAATGCCCCATCGTCACTGCCTAATAACTCTTCAGTTTTCGCTGCTAATTGCCTTAAAATAACAGGATCGGGTCCTGAAAAACGTGCTTCTATTTTTGCATCAGTAGAGGGACCAATTTCCATAGGTTTAATTTTTAATTGAGCCGAAAGAGCATGGTTTACTGAGTAGTCGCGCACTTTTTGCATAATAACAGCAACGGCTTCTCTGTCGGTAACACGTATGATTAACTGCCCGTATGCAGGGTATGATTTTTCTGGCGCGTAAGTCAGCATAAAGCGAGGAGCACCTTGGCCTACTGTGCTTGTTACTTCTTCAACTAAATCTTCATTTTGTAAATAGGCTTCGAGTTGTTTAACACCGTCAAGAGTGGAGCGAATATCAGCGCCTTGTTCTTGCCAGTAATCAACATAAAACATAGGTGTATTAGATGCAGGAAAAAACGATTGTTTAACAGAGCCAAAACCAACAACGGCACTGCACAGTAAAACAACCATTAAAATAAGAGTCGTTTTTCTAAAGCGTAAAGATAAGTCTAAAATAGCCTTATAAGAATTAAAAATGATACCTTGATATGGGTCTTCGTCTTCTTGACCTTTATCGTTTTTAAATTCGTTTTCTTTAAACATTAAATTAGCAAAAAATGGTGTTAGTGTAATTGCCGTTATCCAACTTAATAAAAGTGAGATAAATAAAACCCAGAACAAACTGCCGGCAAATTCTCCACTCGCATCAGAACTCAAACCAATTGGCGCAAATGCAGTAACCGCAATAACAGTAGCGCCCAATAATGGCCACTTTGTTTGTTCAACAATATTTATTGCCGCTTTTAGTTTTGTTTGACCGCGCTTAAGGTTTATAAGTATACCTTCGGTAACCACAATTGCATTGTCTACTAGCATACCCAAAGCAATAATAAGCGCGCCTAAGGATATACGCTGTAAATCTATAGCAAACAATTTCATGAATATAAACGTACCTAATACGGTAAGAAGTAAAATCCCACCAATTAAAATACCGCTTTTCATACCCATAAATAACAACAGCACAACAATAACAATCGCTATTGCTTCAAGTAGGCTAACAATAAATCCATCAACTGATTTTTCAACTTCTTTTGGCTGGTTATACACCGAACTTATATCAATTCCATGTGGGCGTTGGTATTCAAGTGATGCTAAATGCTCATCTATATGTCTACCAATATCAACTACGTTAACGCCCGAGGTAAACGAAATACCGATTAAAAGTGCTTGCTTACCATTAAAACGAATAATGTTACTAGGGACTTCGGCGTATTCTCTAAAAACCGTTGCTACATCACCTAAATAGATAAGCTCACTTGCACCAGGTTTTGAAATAATAAGCGTTTCGAGTTCTTCTACATCTTTAAATTCACCGGTAGGGTGCAAACGAATCGATTCACTACCCACGCGAATTTTACCCGCGTTAGACACTGTATTTTGTGATTGTAATAATTCAAAAATATGACTTGGGGCAATCCCTAACTGCGCTAATTTACGAGTAGACATTTCTACCATTACTTGCGCTTGTTGCTCCCCAGCAATAGTGACTTTACTTACGCCTTTAACAAGGACTAACTCGCGTTTTAAGTAATCAACATAATCTTTTAGTTCATCATAAGAGTAGCCATCACCGGTCACCGAATACATAACACCATACACATCGGCAAAATCATCCAAAATAGTACTTGGGTAAACACCGCTAGGTAATGAAGGGGAAAGGTCGTTAATTTTACGGCGCATTTCATCCCAAATTTGGCGAAGCTGCTCTTTTCGATAAGTGCTTTTCATTTCGACAGAAATTTGCGATTTACCATTCGATGAAATAGACGTTACGTAATCTACATAGGGAAGTTGTTGTATTGCATTTTCGATTGGAAAAGTAACTTCTTCTTCAACTTGTTGTGGTGACGCGCCAGGGTACATAGTAATAACCATGGCTTTTTTAAGTGTAAATTCAGGGTCTTCTAATTGGCCTAAATCAAAGTACGAAACGCTACCGCCAATTAGTAGCAGTAACGTAAACATCCAACTAATTACTTTTTTTTCAATGGAGAGTTGTGCAAAGCTCATAATTATAAGCCTCGCTCTTTATTCCATGCTCTTACTTTCATGCCTTCTTTTAATGAATTAACACCAGCAGAAACCACAATTTGACCTTCTTCAATACCACTTAACACTTCAATACCATCGCGATGTAGTTGACCTACTTTTACCGCTTGTTTGCGAACTTCACTTGTTTGAGGATTAAATATCCATACATAAGCATTATCTTTAATTGACTCTTGTGGCTCAGAAAAAACTGATTCAATGGGTAAAATAGTATAGGCAACTTGTGAGCTAGTAACTTTGCTTAAGTCAATTAGTACACGACCCGTCATGCCGGCAAGTAAATTAAAGTCCTTGGGTAAAGGAAGCGAAAAAACAACTTGGTAAGTAAGTGTTGCTGGGTCTGCTTGGGTATCCCACTCTTTAATATCAAGTGTGTATTCTTTATCGTCAAAGCCATCAAATTTTACGGTTGGGTGGTAGTCGGATCCTTTTTGTAGGCGAGCGACTATTTTCTCTGGTACCTGAATTTCTACATCCATTAAATCGCGTGTTTCTAGGCGTAATATATTTTGCTTAGCTTGAATGTTTTCAAAGTTTTTAACAAATACTTTAGCAACCGTACCTGAAAATGGCGCGCGAAGTTCACTGTACTCAAGGTTTGTTTCGGCAATTCTAAATGCAGACTCAGCAATTTGCATATTGGCAGTGGCTTCATCTAATTCTGATTGGCTTGTGATTTTTTTCTCAAACAATTGTTCAATACGCCCAAGTTGAGATTTTGCCAGCTCAAAGCGCGCTTTACGTTCGTCAAATTGTAACTGAAAATCTTCAGGGTCAAGTTTTGCCATCAAATCGCCTTTCTCAACGTGCTCGCCAGCAAGTACAGGAAACTTAATCAGTTCGCCATTTACCCTAAAGGCAAGATATGAGCCTTGGTTTGCAACTACTTCAGCAGGAAAACTACGAATGTTTATTTGCGAGTCATGCCCTATGTTAAATAATTTAACTGGGCGAATGGGCTCTTCTTTAACTTGTTGTTCAGGCTCAGAACAAGCTATTAAGCTGAGTAAAGTCGTTGTTAGCAAACATAAACGAAACAGTTGCATGTTTTCTCCGTTGCAAAGATGGCAAAATAATTAAGTGCAGCATACGCTGCAAACATATAAAATAAAAATCATTAAATTTTAGAAACTCAATAAGTTTTATTTATAATGTTGTGGGGGAGTGTATGAAGCTGAATCAATTAATAATTTTAGATGCGATAGTACAAAGCGCAAGCCTGAGCGGAGCAGCTTTAAAGCTACATAAAACACAACCAGCGCTCACTTTAGCAATCAAAAATTTAGAATCTAAAATAGGCTTTGAGTTACTAGATAGAAGTAAGTACAGATTACAGCTCACTGAAAAAGGGCGGATTTTTCACCGAGAGGCTTTGCACTTACTGCATGCTAACGACGAGTTGGGCAAACTTGCTGAGGAATTATCATTAGGAAATGAACCCCAGTTTAGAATTTGTTATGAACAGCTTTGTCATATGCAAAGTTATAATGAGATCATAAGTAATACTTTTGGACTGTTTACTAGCACTGAATTTAGTTTAACGAGCGGAAAGCGCTTTATCTCGTTAGAGCAAGTTAATAGTGGTCAAGCCGAGCTAGGCATTGGTCCATGGTTTGACTTATTTCATGCAACAGGCGATTTAGAAAGTGTGCCAATAGGCAGGCTTGATATAGGAATTGTAAGTGCTAAAGGTGTGCTCCCTCAAAAACTCACCTATACCGAGCTACAAACGTATCCCTGTTTAGCCATGTTTGAAAGCGATTTGAGTATAGATAGCGATAGGTTATCGTACTCAAAAGGCTCTGCAATGATGAAAATAGACGACGTATCAACTTTAAAATCATTTTTACTTTCGGGTGCTGGATGGGCAATGATGAGTTTAGCGCATTGCGCTCCCGAAATTAAAGCGGGCTTACTACAAGAAATACATATAACAGATAGAGAGCATAAGTTTAGTGCGCAAATTAGAGCGTTTAGGCAACATGCAATTCATCATGGTCCTGTAGCGCGAACTATTTGGGATCAATTTAAACAATTAAGTAAGGAATACTCCAGGACCAGTTAACAATGGATATTGATAAAGAAACACTTATTTTTACTGTCATTGGCTCAATACCAGCAGGCTCTGTGGCAAGCTACGGACAGGTAGCTGCGCTTGCAGGTTATCCTCAAAATTCACGTTTGGTTGGTCGTTTATTAAAAATGATGCCTAAAGATTCGAGTATTCCATGGCATCGCGTAGTAAATAGCCAAGGTAAAATATCGTTCCCTGAGGGAAGCGATAAATACCAAGAGCAACGTGAAAAGCTTTTATCAGAAGGTGTTAGCTTTAAAAGTGATAAGGTGAATATAAAATTGCATCGCTGGATTTAATTATTCAGCATTACATACAGTTAAATTTAATAAGGATTAATAGACGTGGATTTAAATAAAATAAAGACCGAAAACGAAAAAATAATTTTGAGTTTAAATGGCGAAGTGTGTGATTGGTTGCCCTCTTGCGAATTAACCACCATGAGGAGTCCGCAAGAAATTATAGACCGAGCACTTATTATGAATGCGATGATTAATATTGCTTTTAATGCACCTATCGAAGATATAAAAAAATATATTAATAATAATAACTTAACAAGCTCATTGTCTGACGCTGAAATAGCTATTTTAGTGTTATCGCAAGACACTATAGAGGAGCAAGACAAAGTAAACTTACATTGGTATTTGGAGTCTCTTTGGTCATTAATTTGGGTTATGAGTAAATTTGATGAGCTGAGTATTAATAAGCCAATCCCTGATGATATGATTGATTACTGCCCAAATTTACAAAATGAAGAAGGACCTGAAAAATTTAACCAAAATATTCAACTACGTCCTTTTGAAGAAGTTTATTCAATGAGAGATTTATATTACAGAGCCATGTGGTGCGCTAGGCACTTTAATTTAAACGCTAAATCTAACGACAACTTTAATATGAGCCTTATTATGGAGCGCAGACGCGGTTTAACGTGGTGCCTTGATAATGATTCTGACTGGGATAATATTGCGCAAAATACGTAGTAAAAAATTAACCCGTTTTATTACGTATTTAAATAAACCAATTATTTATTAAATATATAGGTCTTAAAATGCAAAAGTTGTTTGGATTGTTAACCTTAGTCTTACTTGGAGGTTGTTCTTCAGTGTGCCTAGTCGATGAAGAACCAGGCTCTGCAAATTTAAAAGTATACAACTTAAATACATTTAACGATGATGACAGCCTTAAATTAGAATCCTGTTTAGAACGTTCTCGTTATAGCTATTCACAAGGGCCTATTATTGCAGATTACATACCTTCGGGTATAAATGGTAAGCCTCTTTGTTTATTAAAAAAAGCAAAAAATGATGCAGTAAAAGATAACTTAATTTTAATTGAATACGCATACAATCACTTTGAGATAGGCTTACAATATAGCGTGGCTACTTATAAATGCCCTGCAACAGTTAACTTTACTGATCAATAAATAAGTTAGGTTATACCAATTGCATCGCATTTATTGCTCTCATTTTTTGTAGGAATAGGATTGAATTCGACATGGATATAATTGAAAAGTCCTTAGAAATAGCGCTCAAAGCTTATTCGGGGCAAAAAGATAAAGCGGGTCAAACGTATATTCTACACCCGCTTCGTTTAATGGCAAAAATGGACACAGATGAAGAAAGGGCAGTTGCATTACTTCACGACGTGATTGAGGATTCTGATTACACAGCTGACGACTTGCTAACACAAGGTATACCATCGAATATAGTTAATGCCGTTCAATGCCTCTCCAAGATTAAAGGTGAAAGTTACGACTTATTTATTAAACGTGTAAAAACGAATAGCCTTGCAACTAAAATAAAAATTGCTGACATTGAAGACAATATAAATATATTACGTTTAGACACTGTTAACGAAAATGATCTTAGCCGAGTAGCTAAATACCATCGCGCTTGGAAGTCTTTGCACAGCACGCTTGGCGGTAATCGGTAATCGGTAATCGGTAATCGGTAATCGGTAATCAGGTATTATTTTTATCATAAGGTCACTACATGCAATGTAATAAGTCGGGTACTGCGATCTTCATTGATTTTTTGATTAGAGGGTTTTCGGCAACAGCCTGTCTATTTATATCAATACTGGCATTGTGGATATTAAGAGGTATAGAAAGCGGTATTCCTGTTGGTACTTTAAGAGGCGACGATCCTATATGGATTGCCTCATTTTTAAGTTGTTGGCTTGTTATACCGGCTATTGCAGCCTACGTAGCCGATATTTTAAAAGGTAGGCGTGCTCGAGTCACTACTTATGGCGTATTTGCTGTTATGCAGAGTATTACTCTTTATTTTTGGGTGAGTTATATGGCTAAACAACCTCACTCAGAAGTAAGTAGTTCTATATTGCCTATGTTAGTCTGGTTATCAATTCCATTAGCTGCGTTATATTACCCTGCATTTTTTTATGGTTTAAACAAAAATAAAATGCGAATTAAAGTAGTTATAATCACTTTAATTATTATATTTTTCTGGTTTGTTTAAAAATATTTAAGCGATAAGGGCTATTTTGAGAATTTATAATAATGGCGATAATATCTATACTGGCGCGCTCCAATGCGGTGGCGGGTTTGATGCTTATTTGCAAATTGAACTATCTGATATCGAAGTTAAAAGTATCCAGTTTATTAAGTTAAAAGCAATGAATGTTGGTTTGAGTAGTGCGGTGTCTGTTGATAAAATAAAAGAGTCGGTTGAACTCGCTCTACAATCATTTATTAATAAAACAGGTAAGATTTATTTTATCAAAACGGTCAGTTATATCCCCAACGATTCAACGCATTATCATTTATATTCCCGTATTGTTTATGAAATATTAAATCGTATTTATACAAATAGTAAATTTAACTGAAAATGAAATTGAGTGAATAATAATCAAGGAGATCAACTTGAAGGCTGCTCGTAATATGGTTTTTTTTGTTGGTTTATTATTGGTTTTTTAATGGATAATATATGAATGAATACAAAAAATAAAAAAGACATATCGAGTCGTCATCCGGATGATTACGCGCATATGAGCTTAGATGCCCAACAAAGGCTGCTTTTTACAAAACGAATCCCCAAAAATAAACGAGAACAAATAATTCTAAAAGTAGCCACAGACTACATGGGTAACCGTTTATATTTTTTGTGCTACTTATTTGGTTTTATTGCCTTTATGCCATGGGTGGCATCAGGTTGGTTAGGCTTAATTTTTACTGTGAGCGGTATGGGTTATGTTCTTTTTCGTTATATTCGTATGGACGATTCATTTACTGAGCGCATAAAGTATGAAAGGGAGTCGCCTGTAAAGTCTATTAGCCAAATACATAATGAACATGTAATAAATGGCTTGTTGTTAAGTACATGCTCTATAGCATTAAATGTCTTAGTATTTTTAATACTTTTTATAATAAAAAAATAGTTATCACGTGTAGTAAATTTGCATGCTTGATTTTAAAATTAGGAAATATATGATTGTTTACATTGATATGGACGATGTTCTTTGTAATTTTACCGAGGCTGCGAATCAAGATCTTAAATTGAATCCAGCAATTCAATTTCCTCAATCTCAATATGGCTTTTATACTAAATTACGTCCTTTGCCTGGTGCAATCAACGCCGTTAATGCTTTATTAGATTCTGATAAATACACACCTTATATTTTAACTGCTCCGTCAGTAAAAAATCCGTTATGTTATACAGAAAAACGAATTTGGGTTGAGCAGCACTTAGGTTTTAAAATGGTAAATAGATTAATTATCAGCCCTAATAAAAGTTTATTAAAAGGGCAGTACTTAATAGATGATAACCATACAGGACGTTGCCAAAGTGAATTTGAAGGTGAATTGTTACACTTTGGTACTTCAAGTTACCCTGATTGGGCGTCAATAAGAAAATATTTAGAAGTGTAATACTAAGTGTATATTGCGCTAAGCAATTAATAGTATTACAACCATGATTATAGGGAAGTTGCGTGAATTGTATTAATCATGGCGTTCATATTTGTATATTTATAAGTAAAGGTAATCGACCTTCATTTACAACAGATGATTATGAATTATTTGACCTTATAGATGGCTTTTTAACTGAAACGTGTGACTTTAATTTTGAATGTTTTATTCACAATGAGCAGCGTGTAGTGGGCAGATTAGATTAGTAATGCTCAATCTAATCTGACAGTCGGCTATTTACTGTGAGCGGCCGGTGATAAATAGTGATATGTGAAGTCAAGATTTGATAATCATATAGAAAGTTCCTCGAGTTTTTCGATACAGTTGTGTTAACCAAAACATAAACTGTACCTCGAGGAACTTAGTATGAAACTATATGGTGGAAT
>NZ_JADYXF010000080.1:0-9854 GCF_015864385.1 Pseudoalteromonas sp. SWXJZ94C | reverse complement strand
CGCTTTAGCATTTACTATGATGTGGCTACCAATGTGGGCTGATTAATATATATACTACAAAGATCAACAGCCCCTAGTACTTTTAAGTGTAAATGACCCAACACCTAAACTATCTTTAGATTGAATCTCAGTAACTAATTCTATACCCGATTTAGTAAATGAAATTAGTGGATTGTTACTCAAATCATTTAGAGTAATAATCCCTGACTCTTGTTCTTGTAGTTTCAAAATAGAGTCATGAAATTTATCCCATACACTGCATTCAACCCAGCACTTTTTAACCGTGAGATTTACGCTTTGAAAAGGCATATTCCAAGACACTATTATATCAAACGCTACGGATGGCAATCGGTCTGTAGCGTCGGTAACATCAAGTTGTACTTCAAGTTCATTGTTACGGATTAAATTGAACATACTTCCCCAGTACTGCTAACGCCTTTTAATGCTTTGTTAGGTATACTTTGCTATTAAATAAATCCCAAGCACAATAACCAACCAAAAAAGATTACTATAAGTTAGATCATGTCTTTTTCTAGGTTTGACATAGGGTGGATAAACGACTTCCCACTTTTTACTATTTGCACAGTCTAATAATATTTTGGGTGTTACAGCAATACGATTAACTTTCTTATTAGGTGGTTTAAACAAAAAACTCCAAACATTTACGCCTTCATCGTTACTATGAAAATACCAAAGATAACCATCCATATTTACGCTAAAGTTTAAAGTATACTTGTCAATCAATTTAGAAAAATCATCACCTTCAATACCAAGCTCATTAAATAGATCAGTGTTTAGATCTAGTTTAACGTTATCAACTACACATTCACTTTCTATTAGGTTAAATATTTGCTCAATTGTAACCACGGTATACCTAATACCTCACCAAGAGGAAAATAATAATGAGTTAAAATTAGCGACAAAGGATAAAAACCAACTGCTATATAACTTTAACCCCAAGCCAATAATCCACCAAAACTTATCGAAACAATACAACCTATAATAATAAAAAGAGTCCGTTTGGAACCTTGAAAATATTTAAAACCAAATCTTTGAGATATTGATATACCAAAATAGATTATTACACACCCAATAAGCTCATATCACCCATTATTACCATTAGCATTGATGCTACTACAAAAAACTAGCGATAAGTTTTAGGAGCCGCTTATCTATTTTATGATTCGATGCTTTCATATTTTGCTCATATAACAAGCCTATAGATTAACTCGTTTTTTTATTATTTTTATTGATAAACAAACCATAGCTGAGTTCCTATTTTGGTTCAATAAATCACTGTATATTTACGCAGCATATAAAAAGAGTTTGCTGTTGTTTTAATTGGTGTTTTTTAAGGTATTGCTGGTGTTTAAGTGGTTTTATTCAAGTTAAAAGGGCTTACCCTTCTTAATACATCGTGTTTTGCAGCTTTTCTATATTATGAACAAGTGTAAAGGTTGGAGTCTAATTATCTTGTTCGTTGCGATTACGATTTTTTACGTCAACCACCATTTTTTAAGCTGCTTTTATAAGGCTGCTTTAAAAGCCTTTTTAAATATTACATGAACTATTTACAGGACTCACCGTTGAGTAGACCATTTTTATAGCTTTTATGGTTTTAACACTGCCATCAGGCTTCTTCTCAATAAACTACCGCTCTTTTTTACCATGGCTATAATATTCAATAACCTCTCTACCACTTTTTGTATTGCGACGAATCTGCTTGTCATGGAGCTTACCGTTCGCATCATAATTTTGATAGTCAATATAAGGGTTTTTATATTCATAGTAGCGGCTTTGTTCAAACCACTCGCCTACTTTATTTCCATTACTATACTTGCCTTTTAAAATGATTTCTCCTCGCTCATCTACCTCAATATAAGGACCATGAAGTACTCCTTTTTTATAAAAGCGCTCTTTATAAGCAGTTTCATTTAAGTACCTTTGCTTATCAAATCGAGAATAGTAGCGACCGATGTATTGTCGGTTCGTATCTTTACTTCCAGCCGATTCATATTCTTCTACCAAAACTCGTTCTGTGCCTGCATAGGTAAGTGATTTAACCCAACCACCATCTCTAGACTTATGATATTCTCGTTCAATATCGTTCTTATCGTAATTGATCCATTTAACGGTGTCGCCATGTTTACTTTTATAAACAATGACCGATTCCTTTAATTTACCTGACTCATCCCAATACTTTGCTGGGCTAGCTCTAAATGCTTTTCCGTATGTTTTTTGGCTCTTAATGTTGCCATTTTCATAGTATTCTAACCAAGTCCCAGCACGTTTACCTTGGTTGAAAAATTGAACCTGTTTAAGCGCTCCTGATTTATATTTGAGCTCTTTTTTATTATATTTTACGTTTTCTACGGTTGTTATATTCTTTTCTTTATCCGTATAGATAGTGGCATTTACCTGACACGAAATAAAAGTTAACAGGCAGGCTAATATTGATAATCTCATTTTATGTTCCTTACTTTAAAGATGTAAATAACAGGCGATTTCGAAAAAAGCGTAGGTGATCTCGAAATCGATCATTATTTCAATTTAATATTGACCGACTCTAAATACTCTTCCAACCAATAAGCTTAGAATAAATAGTATGTAGACCATCCATGCGTGAATAATATCTAAGACGTTATGAAATAGGCTGTCGTAATGTTTGTTCTGATCAATAAGAACTTTAGTCAGCTTGTTATCGTCGCGGTTAATTTTAGTTATAATCCCATTGATTAAGTAATCATCTACCTCAAGCAAGGTTTCAGAAATATTTTTAACTGATGAAACAGCAGGTAAAGTCTCTACTAAGCGATAAGAGTTTTTCGTATTACTTTGTGAATATTTATCTGTAGGGCGAATAATGTAAAAGTCATCTCTTAAGAGTGTTGGTTTAAAGGGATTTAGGCGTCTGTAATTAGGACCAAATGCAATACCATTACTCTTTGCAACTTGCTCATCACCTTGTTTTAAAAGCTCATCAATAATCACGTTTTTTTGCTCATTAATAAAACCTTTAAAAATTTTCTGTTTTTCGTTGAGTAACGTATTGCTAGAAAGCTTCTCTATTAGCGTCTTGTATTTGTACTTTTTAGTTAGGTATTCCCTTAACATTTGGCTATTCTCATCCAAAACATACTTTTGTCCGAATTCCAGTTCATACTTTGCTTCAACGTAGCAGATCTCCAATAAAAGCTTAAAATAGTAACTTTCTGGAAAAGAAGTCGCGTAATGAACAAATAGTGATTTTTTTTGAAGTTTTGAATAGTTAGGATCATCTCGAAAGTAACGATAAGGGCTTTGACTCATATTACTCGTTTTTGAAGAGATAATGGTCATAAATAACTCTTTCGTATATTGGATTTGTCCAATCAAAGCTATTCTCTCGTTGATTTGGCTTAGATCAATATCATGCTTCCACCCCGTGGGGACTAACGTGTTATAACCTGGAAACTTATCAATATTGGGAAGCAAACTGAGGTTATTAACGATAACCTCTTGATTTACTACTAACGGGTAATTTCGAAATTCTTCTAAGCCATTAAACTCTCGCTGCAGCTCGCGGACAGAAAGTTGAGTGACTAAATCATCGAGGTTATTGCTCATGTCAGTGGTCGTCAACGTATAAAAAAACGGGAAAAGCATAAATAAAAAAAGATAAGCGAAGCGTTTCTTGCGATTAACTTCTCGTTCTAAAATACTCCCTTTGAATTCTTCTTTTTTACTATAAGCAGCATGGTTAAAGTAATTACCGTTTAAACTCAATACAGAAATTACTTTTGCGTCTCTCCCCTCCTCTAAAAGCCCCTCAATGGTTATTTCTTTGGCTTCACCGATCATATCCTTTAAACGAGCCGTAAAATTATTCAAATTTATATAATAAGGACCTAAACGGTAACTACCAGCTTGCCCTCGCAAACGACCAGTCAGCTTCACTCTAAATTTTTTACTAAAATCGGTTTTATAAAAAGGTCTAGGTAAAACCCAACCAATAAAAATAACAAACACTAAAAATAGAATAATGCCTGCAATTAAGGTGTTATCAACAAAGGGGTAAGCCATAAGCAATAGCGCTACAAATAAGCTTGGAATGCGACGTTTATCTATGTTTGCACGACAGTATTCATCGTAAGTGACTTGTACATCCGTTTCCTCAAGGTGGTATTGTGTTTGACCTATTTTGTCTAAATCTCGATGACTAACAACATTAAAAGAGTCATCAATAGAAACAGCAAGCGCTCCCCGCTGGCGGGCCGGAAGTATAAACTCGACCGTATTATTCTCATCAATACAAAATTCAAGCTGTTTAACAATATCGATGTCGATCTCAAAGCGCTCAAAGAAACGACGAAGCCGAGCTGGCTTCCCCCACTTTTTATCTCGAATAAGAAAAGGACCAAAGCTGCCACTGATTCGGTAAACAGGCTCTTTGGCTTCGATTGGCTCGCCATAAAAATCTGACATAGCTGCAGCTTCAGCCTTCGTTAACAGACGTTCAGGAGTTATCTCTTTAAGTTTTTCGTCTAAAAACTTTAAATAGTGAGCACGTTCAATTTTATCTGAATTGATAAAGTTAAAGAGGCTCACAAAAACATAAAATAGACTTAAAATAACAAAGATGGAAACAAGGACGAAAAGAAAACCGCTCATGTATTAACTGCCTAGTAAAATTATTATAATATCAAAATGTTAAGGTTATTTTCCTGAATTAACATTGAAGGACACCACTTACACCACTTTATTAGAAGCCATTAAACGGCACTTGTGATATTTTTTCGAGAAAAACGAAGAGAAGTAAACAAAATAATTACTTATCAATATTTTACCACAGCTAAACGAAATATTACCGCTGAGTGATTAATTAAATAGTGGTGCCAGTTATCGAAATATCACAAAACTTATTAACTAAAGGCACACAACGATTATTAGAGTAAAGCACCAAAGTAAAAAAGAGTTTGGTGTTGTTTTAATTGATATTTTAGGAGGCATTGTAAGAATATATATTTGAATTAAGGCTCAGTATAAGCAACAAAAAGCCACAGGTAAGCCGCATAACAGCATTATTGGCTCACTGGCATTTAAAATGGATAAGGATTGTATTTAGGTGTTGGGCAACGAATACATCCTACGATGAATCGACGTATTTAGCGGTCTTAAACGAAGAGGTTCACCACTTTTAAAATTTGCAATTAATAGCTAAATTTACTATTCGTGCACCTCAGGGCGTGTTGTTAGGTGACTGATTTTACGCCAAAATATAAAGCAATTGCAAAAACAATTAGCACCAACAAGCCAACCCATTTTGGAACTTTCGTAACAGAACCACCAACGAGGTAATCCGTATGACTAGGGTTGATATTGTTATTGATTGACTCTATTAAATTAGACTTTGCTTTAGGTGAAAGGCTATCTATTTTTTTATTTACCTTTCGTGATGTTCGTGACAGCCAAACAAGAAAAAATCCAATGGCGATAACAACTATACTTTCAATCACACCAAGTCACCTAACGAGCCTGTAGATTCACTCGTTTTTTATTTATTTTTATTGATAAACAAACCATAGCTGAGTTCCTATTTGGGTTCAATCTATTACTGTGCTTTTACGCAGCATATAAAGAAGTGTTTGGTGCTGTTTAAATTGGCGTTTTGGAAACGATTACAGGTGCTTGAATAGCTTTAATTTAGGTTAAAAGGGCTTCCCCTTCTCTGTGCATCGTGTTTTGCAGCATGAGTAATTCTACAATCTCAACGCCGCGTTAAGCGGACAAAAATTCTGGGGGAAAAGTAAGCGACACAGGAGCAACAAAAAGCCAAGGCTAAGCCGCATAACAGCATTATTAGAACACTAGCATCTAAATGAATAAGGATTGTATTTAGGTGCTGGAAAACAAATACACCCTACGATGAATCGACGTATTTAGCGGTCTTAAAAACGCAGAGGTTCACCACTTTTAAAATTTGTAATTAATAGCTATATTTACTGCTTACCAAGTACTTTCCATTTTTGACTCGGTTATCAACTTAAGCCAATCATTAAATTTAAATTCAGACATTTGCTCTTCGAGCCATAGATAACAAGGGCATTCTGGATCGAAAACAAATAATTCACTTCTACCTTTTATTAAACCATAATGCTCGCCACTTGTTGATGCCGCAACTAATAATACACTAGGAAATAAATTTTCAGATTCAGGAAATACTTTTTGAGACCAAGCTTCTATTTCTTCCAATTTCAGAAACCAAAATTTACTTCCATAACTTCCGTAATCGTACTCCACGGTACCAATTTGTCGTAAGAATACTTTATAATCATCAGGAAGGTTTAAATTATACCTTTCTTCAAAAGCACATATATCTTCGTCGGAATACCGACTACCTGTAGAGAATGCTTTATCAAGTTGTATGAGAGATTCGAATTGTGAAATTTCATTGCTCATAATTAAATCCCCATATAGCTAACGAGCCTGTAGATTAACTCGTTTTTTATTTGTTTTTATTGATAAACAAACCATAGCTGAGTTCCTATTTTGGTTCAATCGATTACTGTACTTTTACGCAGTATATAAAGACGTGTTTGATATTGTTTTAATTGGCGTTTTGGATGGGATTACGGGTGTTTGAGTGGTTTTTATTTAGGTTAAAAGAGCTTCCGCTTTTTATTTAAAGGAAAGCAGGCTCAATACAGCCAAGTCGTTTACCATTCTTTAATAAAAATTATTGTCGCTTATCGCGCTACCTCTTTTTACTTTCAGTTTGTCATTATAGCTAAGTTTTTACGAGATTCATTTTTATAAATTTCACTTAACTTACTTATATCATTGATAATTTACGTAAGAATTAGAATGGGCGTCATCCTAACTTCATCCTCATCCTAACTTCAATTCGAGGCTATGCTTTATCGGGTGACGGGACAATTCCCAAAAAATTACGGCTTATGCGTGAAGATGTTAAGCATTTTATTTTGTCTAAAAAACGAAAGCACCGAAAATTTCCACGTTCGGTGCTTTATATACCTTCGAGGTATCCACTAAGATATAAGTCTAAAATTGCTTAACCGAACGGCATTGTTGTTTACGTATGGCATTTAATATATCTTCATCAATGCTAGGAAATATAGTATTGAACTCTGTGGTTAAAATACCATCAATATTAATCCCAGCCTCTTAAGTTGTGTAAAACCCAACCCGTCAATAGTCATTGCATCCATTTTTGAATTACTATACTCCCTCTGGTTTAGCGAAACAGTCGTAGCATCAAGAGTGGTAGGCATTTCAGCTCACTCTTGCTCAAATGGTCCTATATCAATACCAGCTCCTTGAACGCGAGTCATACCAAACATATCAACGACTACCCCAACACCAGTAAAATAATCAGTAAATAACGGAACCAATAAGTCATCTACGTTGTCACCTGCATCTACCAAACTACCTATGTTTAAACCACTGTAGTCTTTATTAGTTATAGCAGTTAGTAATTCTGCTTTGGTGAATAAAGGAGCGGCAGCTACATTTCCTGTACTACCTAAGTCAACTAGATCGTTCATTGTATAATATGTAGAAGTCCCTCTACGTATAATAGGATTTTCACTCATAATATTAGAGTTAAATTTTATCTCTGAGTTGGGATACTGCGCTTCAAAAAGTAGAGTGGGTCCATAAGGGTCTGATTGGTCTTCTCGCATATATCCCATATTGTATATAATGTTATTCTTGATAGAGGCTGTAGATGCATTTGCCATTAAGGTAATACCAGCCGCTGCATCATAAATAATATTATTAGAGATATTTAATACATCAGCACCAAGACCAATACCGGCTGATTGCCATGTATTATACGGAGTAGACCAAGCATCTAATGTGCCATCCATTCTTTGTTGAGGGGCGATATTATAAATAATATTGCCTACTATGTTTATAGTTTTAGACCATGCAACCGGGTCTGTGCTTGGAACTCTAATCCCATAAGTACAGTCATGTAAAACATTATTGATAAACCAAATATTATGAGGTTGATACTGAGAACCCATACACTTAGATACAGACCACTGAGTAGCGATAACATTGTGCACATAGTTAGAAGAAAATACTACACCGTTGCCATACTTGACCCATAAACCTGACTGCCTAACTCGGTAAACTTCATTGTTACCTACATAAACAAAAGAGGTAGAGTAATCACTACCAATAACCTGCACACCTGCCCCAGACATTTCATGGATCTCATTATCTAAAACCCACAGATTTCTAACACCTTGAACAATTTGTACACCAGTATAATCTTCATCGTTTAAATCATACATATCCCCTCCGTTGTGAATCTCATTATTGTAAATAACAATATTATTAGCTTCACTGACGTTATTCTCACTTTCTTCGGGATCGCCTTTACCAGCTACTGTTATACCTCCTCCGTTAATATCTAAGTTTCTCACTACTGCATTTACAATTGGATAACCTGCACTTGGAGAGCCTACCTGTACTTTAGCTCCATCAGTAAAAATAAGGTCTGTCAGATAAACATTAGCACCAGACATCTGAAACCCTACATATTTAATAGAGCCTCCTGTATCTTTAGCGCTTGTAATCCAAACAGGTCCGGCTACATTTGCCTCCCATACAGCATCAGTACCATTAAGGTAATACATTCTATTACCTTTGCCTGAGAAGCCTTGTGTGTACTCCCCTGATATTTCAACGTAAGAGCCTGCGGGTAATGGGTTTGGGATTTCTTTCCTTGGTGACGAAGGCATACCATACGCAGCATTATTATCCCCCGTTTGATAATTTATGTAGTAATACCCCGGAACTTCAACGCTCCAGTTACTTGGTCTTTCGGGCGCTTCTTGAGTAAAATCTAGACTAGTTTCAGGGATCCCAACAGGCATTGTGTATTCACTAGTGCTTATAATATCAGCAAGTTTAAAGGTTACATCAACGGTATGCGTGGCGGTAACATTGGTAAATTGATAAGAGGTTACAGCACCAACTGAAAGTCCGTCAACGGTTACTGCTAGTACTTGATAGCCAATGCTTGGGGTGATTGTAATGGTTATATCTGCGCCAGATTCCACAGAAGATGAGGCTGTAATAGTGCCATTTGAATCGGCGAGGGTAGTAATGGTAAATGTTTCAACAGGGATATCGTTTACTGTAATAGTGACAGTATCGCTATATTGCACGCCTTCACTGTCAGTGGCGGTTACTTGAAAGACTAATGAGTCACTTGCTGTGTCAACCAAAGGGGCTGTAAATTGTTGCGTATTTTGGGTCCCAAGTGCTGTTGAAATAGAAGAGCCAGATGTTTGTGTCCATAGATATGTCAAACTCTGTGTACTGTCGGCATTGGTTTGTGCGGTCAAGGTAACGGTATCACCTTCATTAACGGTTAGGTCATCACCTGCATCGACAGTAATAATAGTGGTGCCAGTCATGGCTGATTCAGATGAGTCGCTACCGCCACAAGCGGTTAAAAGAGTTAGGGATAAGTAACATAATGCGATTAAGCGACAAGGCTTTATCAAGGTAGTTTTTAATATTAAAGAGTTAATAACATAATCCTTCCATGTTTAATTTTGTTTTTCTTTGTGCGACTAATAGTGTAACAAGGCATTCTGGACATCCAAACGCTATAAATATAATTTACAGCAAAAAATAAATTTATACCGATAATATCGATTGAAATTTCAATTTAACGACGAGAATAAGCGAAACGTTAAAATGGCGAGCTGAAATCGGGTATTTTGTTGATTTTCAGACGCAAAAAGTATTAGTGAGACACTAGGGGCTGTTGATCTTTGTAGTATATATATTAATCAGCCCACATTGGTAGCCACATCATAGTAAATGCTAAAGCG